>DATFTF010000369.1:0-15648 GCA_035262245.1 Thermoanaerobaculia bacterium | reverse complement strand
CTCGCACCCCGATCCCGACCGTTGGCGACTTCTCTACTCCGTCCTGTGGCGTCTGGCGCGCGGGGACCGGGAGCTGCTCCTCTCCCGCGACGACCCGGATCTGGATCGCCTGCGTCGTTTCGATCGAGAGCTGCAGCAGGGCCTGGTCGCGCCGGCAGCCTCGGGAGCGGGGACCTTCGTGCCGGCGACCAAAGACCTGGGCGAGCTGGCCCGGGCCGCGACCACCTGCCGGGGCTGCGACCTCTACCGTCACGCCACGCAGACCGTCTTCGGCAAGGGACCGCCCACCGCGCGGGCCGTGCTGGTGGGCGAGCAACCGGGGGACCAGGAAGACCTGCAGGGCGCGCCCTTCGTCGGACCCGCAGGGGAAGTGCTCGACCGCGCGCTCGTGGAGTCGGGAATCGCGCGCGACGACGTCTATGTCACCAACGTGGTCAAGCACTTCAAATTCGTCCGCACCGGCAGGCGCCGGATCCATCAAACGCCGGGCACCGTCGAGATCGGCGCCTGCCGCCCGTGGCTGGAAGCGGAGCTGGCGATCCTTCGCCCGCGGGTGCTGGTCTGCCTCGGCGCGACGGCCTCCAAGGCCCTCATCGGACCGGATTTCCGCATCACGCGCGACCGCGGACGATTCGTGGAGACACGGTGGGCGCCTCGGCTCCTGGCCACCTATCATCCCTCGGCGGTCCTGCGCGCCGAGGATCAGGCAGGACAGGACCGTCTCTACGGATTTCTCGTCGGCGACCTTCGGCTGGCGGCCACCGCGCTCACCGCATAGCCGTTTCGCCGCGTGCGCCGACGCCCCGGGGACTCCAGCCGGAGGTCAGGCCGAGAGAAGGCGGCCGAAGAAGGAGCGGTAGCGGCGCAACACCACGCGCAGATCTTCGGTCGAAACCTCCTCGCCGCGGCCCCACTGGCTCTCCAGCCGGGAGCGCTCCTGGGCGAAGCCCTCCGCCAGGCGCTGGACGGCGCGGGCGACCAGCTCATCGGCCCGCTCGACGGACCGGCGCGGCTCGTCCACGAAGGCGATCTGGATGGCGTCCCATTCTCCGCGCAGGTTCCGGGCTTCCGCCTCGGCAAAGAGGGGACTGGAGTCCTCTTCGGACTCCGCGATCTGGCGGGGCCGCTCGTCCGCGGGCGCCTGCGCGGCGGCCCGGTCCACGGAAATCGCTCGGCCCTCCGCTTCCTCCTCCGGCGCTGGAACTTCGGGCTCCGGTATGACCCGCTTCGGCGCCGGCCGCCGCTCCGCCAGCTCCGCCGTGGACAACCTCGACTCCTCGGACGAGCGGACGTCCTCGTTCAACTCGTTCATCGAACCGCTCCTTTCCTCGGCGCCCCTGCCGGAATGACTCCCTCCGGCTCCAGAAGCTCTTCAAACAACTGGCGGTAATAGACGACGGCCTTCCGGAGATCCTCCGTGGCGGCCTCGTTTCGGGCGCT
Organism: Thermoanaerobaculia bacterium; assembly: GCA_035262245.1. Classification (GTDB taxonomy): domain Bacteria; phylum Acidobacteriota; class Thermoanaerobaculia; order UBA5066; family Gp7-AA6; genus DATFTF01. Next base: position 14,208 of record DATFTF010000369.1, on the reverse strand, counting down.
GCGTTCGGCGACGGCGCGCGCTGCCCGGTAGTTGGCGGTCAGGTGGGGATAGTGCACGGAGATGTCCTCGGCGCGCCGCTCGAACTCCGTCATCGGATAACCGCGCGCCACCATCACGTCGCGAACCAGACGGTCCGCCTCCGCCACGGACTTGCCGGGAGCGTCCACGAATCGCTTCTGGATCCCTTCCCAGGCGGTGACGAAGCGCGCGCGATCCTCGGGGGACAGGGATCGGATTTCGAGCCTGCCCACACGCCTTTCGCGCTCCTCCAATTTGGCCTCCGCGCGCCCCCGGCCGCCGGCCTGCTTCACGGCGCGCTCATATTCCGGGCCGAAACGATTCCGCAGCGTCAAGCTGTGCCGGCGTCGCAGATAAAAGAGGACAGCCGCGACGATAGCCGCGGCAGCCAATATGACGATGATCCCAAGAACCGTCGAGTTCATGACCCCACCTCCAGGATTGCGGCGTTCTAGCACGACGCCCCTTCCGGTGGTGGTGCAAGACAGGGACCAAGTCGAAGAAATCCTGAATTGCCAGTTGTGAATTGTGAACAGGGCGCACATCTTCCGCCCACTCGCGATTCACAATTCACAAGTCACAATTTATTTATTGTGTCTCCTTGGTTGATGAACGATGCGGGTGCATCACGCCACCCGGCTGCTCCACGTCATCTGCCCGTACGTGCTCGAAGCGGATCGGTTCTCTCGAGTTGAACTTCACCACGTCGAAGTAGGGCGACAGATCGAAATCCTCCGGCACGCAGAGGCTGGCGTGCCGCGCGCCGAGAAGGCCGCTGCGGGTCCGCCGCGTCGGCCGGCCGAAGATCTTCTTGCGGAGCTCGCCGCGCACCACCGAATTCCTGCGGATGTGTATGGGCAGGATCTCCAGCCCGACGCGATCAAAGGCTTCCGCCAAGAGCGATGAGCAGATCGTCTCGGTGTCCTTGCCGCTCCCGAAATGAAGGGCGTCTTCCCGCAGACGCATGGGGATCAGCCGAAGGGGAAGCAGGTAGCGAAAGAGGTCGAAGATGTTGCGCCGGTCGTAGCGATGTCCCCGGCGCGCGAGGACGTAGTCGAGCACCTGGCCGATCTGCTCATGCGTCAGGCCGACCGGGCGGCAGACGCGGATGTTGAAGTCGATGTACTTGGTCAGCGGCGAGACGACCACCCCCTCGTCGATCAAGGCCTCCCCGATCAGGTAGCGCGCCTCTCGGCCAAAGCGGCGCCGAATTTCGTCGCGCTGGGCTTCATCGCGCAGGAGGCGGCTCCCGATGTAGATCGCGCTGTGAGACCAGGAGGACATGGTCAGATACTTGATGACCTGCGAGACCCGCTGGTCTCCGTCGACCAAGACCACGTCCCCCGGCCGGATCCGGCTCTTCAACCTCTCTTCGTTGTTGAAGACGAAGCGTCGATATTCGCGACGCGGCCGGGTGATCTGCCGGACGAACCACTCCGCCAGGGCCTGCGCCGGGGAGCGCACGTCCTCATTGTCCGACAGATTGCCGTTTCCGCACAGGCTCGCCGCGGTCCCTGCCTCGATTCCGCCGCAAACGGCCCGTCTCTTTCCTCCGTGCCGCCACGGCCGTCCCTCCTCCCGGCGGTCTTCTTGAACCGGAGCCTCAAAAAGCGGCGGCCGGCTCCCGCCGGTTCGAGCCGGCGCTCCGAGAGAAACAGGAGGGATCGCCATGGAAAGCGCACCGATTCGCAACCCATCCCCGGAGCATCCGGGACCCGGACCGGACTGGCGCGACTCGCTCGCGGGACTGCTGCGCCGGATCGCGGACTCGGGATTTCGGCCCCCGCGCCTGTCCGGAAAACGTCTGGCCGCGGTGCTCCTGGTCATCCTCGCGGTCTGGGCCCTCTCGCGTCTGCTCAAGGGAAGCGTGCGCGAGATCGAGCCGGGCTTCGCCGGCATCGCGGTCAACAAGCTGACCGGCGATCTGCAGGTGCTGCCCTCGGGCTCGGCCTGGCGCCCGAGAGCCCTCTACGACCTGCACGCGGTCCGGATCTCCGATCAACTTCTCTCCGGTCCCGCCGGGACCTTCGGCGTCTCGACGCGGGAAGGCGTCACCGCGCAGCTGACGGTGCAGGCGCGTTGGGCGATCGACCGGCGGCGTCTGCTCTCGCAGTGGGCGGCCCTGCCGGCGGAACCCGCCCGGGAGCTCGTCGCTCCGGTCCTGGCTTCGGCATTCCGGTCCGCCGCTCCCGCCTACGACGTCCGCCAGCTCATCTCCGAAAAACGCGAGGAGCTCGCCTCGACCGCGGCCCGCACGGCGCGGCTGCGTCTGGCCGAAAGCGGCATCGTTCTCAAGGAGGTCCTCATCGGAGACCTGACCCTTCCGCCCGAATACGAGCGGGGCCGGCGGGCGATGGTCGACGAAGTGCAGAACGCCGAGCGCATGGACGTGACCTTGAAGCTCAAGGCCAAGGAGGTCGAGAAGACACGGCTGGAGGCGGACGCCCAGAAGGCCCGATCGGAGAAGGAAGCGGAAGCCGCCGCGTCGAGGCGGCTGATCGAAGCCCGGGCGGAGTCGGAGGCCATGAAGTTCCTCCTGGCCCAAAAAGAGAAGGAGATCACCCAGAAGAAGCTCGAGGCCCTGGCGGACAAGGAAGCCCGCGTGCAGCGGGCCCAGGCCGACGCCCAGGTGGCGCACATTGCCGCCGAGGCCGAAGCGCAGCGCCGCCGCACTCTGGCCGACGCGGAGGCCTACTCGATCCGCGCCACTTCCATCGCGCAATTCGAGAACTTAAAGCGGGAGGCCGAGCTCATCTCGGCCAATCCGCTGCTCGTTCCCAAGACCTTCGCCGACCGCCTGTCCGACAAGGTTCAGGTCATCCTGACGCCCTCGATCGGCGGCGAGACCTTCACGGGAGAGGTGTTCAAGCGGGTGATCAACGGAGAGCCGCCCGTCGCGACCCCGTCCTCTGTCACCGCCAGCCGCTCGTCCGCAACGCATTGATCGGAAACTCGAGGAGGATGCAATGCAAGAGTCGAAGAGATCGCTTTTCCGGATTCCGTTCGCGCTGGTCCTGTGCCTCGTCGTCGGAGCTATGGCCGCGGCGGCCGCGGCGGCCGCGGCGGCCGGGGCGTCGCCGGAGGACGAGAAGCGCGGGGCCGACGTCTTCGTGACCGCGCGCGCGGCCATGATGCGCGAGACCGCGTCGGCCAGCGCCAAAATCGTCGCGCGGCTGCCCTACGCCACGCGCGTCACGCTCTTGGAGGGCGGAGACGGTTTCCTCCACGTCGAAGTCCCGCCCGACTCGCCGCTGGTCGCCGCGGGCGGCATGCGCTCCGGCTTCGTGGCTTCGGAGACCACCGCGGTCTTCTCGCCGGAGCCCTCCGGCGCGGCGGATCTCGTCACGGCCGGACGCGTCCTCGCCCGCAACCCGGCCTTTCGCCCGATCGCCGCCGCCTTTCTTCTGCGCGGTGTCGAGAGGCTGCGCGCCGGCGGAGCGCCCGACCCGCGCGCGGAGCTCTCGCTCGGAGAAACGTCCGAGGCTCTGGCCGCCGACGGAGGACCCTTTCCGGCCGGCGTCGAGATCGCCGAGCGCGGCAAGAGTCCGGACGGCAAATCGATCTACGCCTATTCCGGAAGCGCATTCACGCGCGCGCTGGAGATGACCGCCAAGCAGGATCCCAGGGCGGTCGCAGCGCTTCGGGAACGCGCGCTCTCCGGTCTGCTGCGCTGCCGCTTCCCGGAGCCGGGCAACACCTTAGCCGCGCTCGCGCAGGAGACGGCCGGCTGGATGGAGCTCGTCGAGACGGCGCAAACCCCGTCTGTGGTCCGGGCCGCCGCCGATCGTCTGGGGATCTCCGCGCTCGCTCTGGGCCGGCTGCTGCTGGCCGCGGGACGTCCGGAGGAGATCGCAAAGATTTCCGAGCGGGTTCGCGCCGCGGCCGAGCGGGTCGCCAGCCTGGCGCCCGACGGCAAGGACGGCGGCAAGCTCGCGGCCCGCGCCGAGATCCTCAGGGAGATGCGGGGAGACGGCACCCGCCCCTTCCCGCAGGAATGCCGGCTCACAGTCAAAGGAACGCAGATCGCCGTCCGGATCGACGGGGAGATCGGCAAGTTGAAGCTTCTCGTCCAGACCAACGACGGCAAACGCCTCACGCCGCTGCTGGCCCGCCTCGCGGTGCCGGTCCTTCCCGTCCCCGGCTCCCTGCGCGTTTCGCCCGACGGCAAGTCCGCCGCCTGGGTCGAAGTCGCCAAGCCCTCGGCTCTTCTTCCGGTCATGGCTTCGCTCGAAAAAGACGAGCCGGCGCGCGAGATCGCTTTCCTCGCGACCGGCCGTCCGCTACGCGACCGTGCGCTCTCCAACGTCGTGGGAAAGGTGGAGGGATTTTCCAGCGACAGCCGCAGGCTGGGGCTCTCCATCCAGGCCTGGGACGAAACTCCCGGACCGGCGCCGCGGCTTTCCGTCGTCTCGTCCGAGACGGGAGAGCTTCTCTTCGAGACGTCGAAGGACCTCAAGCAGTACAGGAGGCTGCTTCAGTAGTCAGGCGCCGGCCTCTAATCGGGCCGGCCGCTCCGCTCGCGGGGGAAGCCCGACCGCCGCCTCCTGGGCCGGGTCTCCCCCGACCATCTGGTTGGCCAGGACCAGTTGCCGGCCCTCCACGCGAAGAGCCGGCAGACGCAAGCCGAAGACCACCGCGGCGACGACCGACAGCACGCCTCCGAAGATCACGGCCCCCGGCGCGCCGATCCGCTGGGCGAGCCATCCGGCGGCGAGCGATCCCACGGGCGCCATCCCCATGAACATCATCGAATAGACAGCCATGACCCGGCCACGCAGAGCGTCGGGAACCATCGCCTGGATCAACGTGTTGGAGGACGCCATCTCCAGCATCATCGAGAACCCGACCGGGACCAGGAAGACGGCCGAGAGCCAGAACACCCGGGAGGCGGCGAAGAGGACGAGCGCCACGCCGAATCCCGCCGAGGCGGAGGCGACCCACCTTCCCAGACCCAGAATTCCGCGCCGCGCCGCCAGCGCCAGCGATGCGGCCAGGGCGCCGATTCCCGAAGCGCCCATGAGAATTCCCAGTCCGCTCGCGCCCGCGTGCAGGATGCGATCCGCGAAAATCGGCATGAGGACGGCGTAGGGCATGCCGACCAGGCTGATGACTCCGAGCAGGAGCAGGAGCGCTCGAACCGGCCGCGTCCGTGCCACGAAGCGGAACCCCTCCGCCACCTGCTCCAGCGTCGAGCGCGCGGATTGCGTCGCCTCGGCTCGGGGCACGTGGATGGCGACGAGACCCGCGATCACCGCCAGGTACGACACGCCGTTGGCGAAGAAACACCATCCTTCTCCGATCGACGCCACCAGCAGGCCGGCCACCGCGGGGCCCACGACGCGGGCGCCATTGAAAATCGAGGAGTTCAGGGCGATCGCGTTCATCATGTCGTCGCGGCCGACCATCTCGACGACGAACGCCTGGCGGGCCGGGATGTCGGCGGCGTTGACGACACCCAGAAGAGCGGCCAGTCCGAAGACGTGCCAAACGTGAACCGCGCCGGTCAGCGTCAAGCCGGCCAGGGCAAAGGCCAGGAGCATCGACGCCGTCTGGGTCGCAATGAGGATTCCCTTGCGGTATGCCCGGTCCGCGAGCGTCCCGCCCAGCGGAGCGAGAAGAAAGACCGGGATCTGCGACGCAAACCCGACCAGGCCGAGAAGCGCCGCGGAGCCGGTCAAGCGATAGACAAGCCAGGACTGAGCGACGGTCTGCATCCAGGTGCCGACCAAGGACACCAGCTGACCGGCGATGAAGAGGCGGAAGTTGCGGTGCCGCAAGGCCCGGAAGGCCGATTGCAGTCGCGAAGGACGGACGTCGTTGCGGGGACCTTCGGATGACTGCACCATTGCCGGACCAAGGGTATCGGCTCGGGCGTCCGGTCGGACATCTTTTGTCCCCGCCGCGGAGGACCCTTGCATCAGGAGACAGAAGATGGAGACGACGATGAAAACCGCGCCGGGAAGCGATGCGATGGGCCGGGTCGTACAGATCGGCCCGTGGAGAGCCCGGCGTCAGGCCTGCAACGACATTCCCATGGGCTCGCCCCCCTTCGTTCTGGAAGAGGCCTGCGACGGCTGTGGAGCGCGCCGATTCAGCACGATGGTCTGGCGGGAGTCCGCGTGCGGACGTCGCGTCGCTTTCCCGCGGATCGAGCCGCACTTTCTCTGTCACGAAGGGGAGGTGATCTGGCAGGAGATCACCGACGCGCCCCTGCCGATCTCCGCCTGGTCCGGGATCCTCGGCCATTTCGACGAGGCGCAGCCGGAATAGCGGTTCGGAGCTTTCTGGCCTGCAGCCGCGCTGCGAGGTAGGCTCCGGCCATGGCGGCGCTCGAAACGACCGCGGGCAATCCGATCGAGGCTCCCGACGGCCTGGTGCGTCTCGTCCCGGACGCGATGCGATTTCTCCGCGCTCGCACGTGATCAACGGCGAGGCGTTCTGGGAAGAAAGCGAACAGGTCGAACGGTTCGCGGCTCGCGCGCCGGACCTGCGGCTCAAGGCGCTGGCGGAGAGCTGGAATCGACCATCCGAAATCCGCGCCCTCGACCTCGGGTGCGCCGCCGGACGAAACGCCGTCTATCTGGCGGCGCTCGGTTGCGGCGTGTGGGCCGTCGATCTCTCTCGTGCCATGGTCGCTCGGACCCGGGCGCGCCTGGCCGAAATCCTCGGGGCGGAGGAGGCCGAGCGGCGCGTTCGAGTCGGACCAATGGATGACCTGGCATGGGCGCCGGCCGGATCATTCGATCTGGTCGTGGCCCTGGGGATCCTCCATTGCGCCCAAACCGGCGCGGAATGGAGCCGCGCGGTCTCCGAGGTCGCCCGCGTTCTGCGGCCGGGCGCCCAGCTCCTTGTTTCGGCCTTTACCCCGGAGACGGATCTGGCCGGGACCGGCATCCGGCCGGCCGCCGGGGAAGCCCATGTTTACGAGGGATTTCCCGGTGGCCGCCGGTCGTATCTGCTCGACGCCGGCGGGCTCGACGCCGGGCTTGCCCGGCACGGATTCGAGGCCGCCGCCGCGACGGAGACGACGCGGCGCAGCGAGGGGGCGGGCCGTCGTGTCTCGGCCAATGGCCTGTATGTCCTGCGGCCATCCCTGCCGGGAGCCGGCTGAAAGAAGAGGATTCGAAGGGTCGAGCCGGCGCGCCCGGGGACTGTTAGAATCCGACCGCCGAACCATTCACGTACGAATTGCCGAATCGTGGCCGTTCGCTCGTGTATCGTCCGGCGGAGGCCGTGAGGACAGTGGCGACGCGCGAGACTCGATTCGACGCCGGCTCATCCGTCGATTCACGCCCGGCGATTCACAGCGGGGCGCTCAAACCGCGGCTGGGCGAGTACGTTCTGGTTGCCCGGCTCGGCCAGGACGCGCTCGGAGTGGTGTACCGGGCCGTTCATTCCCGCGACGGCCGCTTCGCGCGGCTGCGGATCCTGGAGTCCCCGGAGCTTCCGCGCGGAGCAGTTCTGACCGCGATCCAGAAACGCGAGGCCTTGAACCGCGGACGATCCCTTCATCCCCCGGGACGCCGCGAAATCCTGAGCATTGCCGAAGGCCGGCCCTACCTGGCCTGGAACGAGACGAACGGATGGACTCTCGACACGATTCTCGCCGCGGCGCGCGAGGCGCAGGCGGCGGTGCCCGTCGAGGGCGCCTTGAAGATCGCCATCGGCGCCGCGGCGGCGCTGGAGCACGCGCGCAGCGCGGCGATCGGCGGCGAACCGGCGCCGCACGGCCTCCTGTGGCCGGGATTCGTGACTGTCTCCCGCAACGCGGAGATCTGGGTCCGCGGGTTCGGACTGGCTCCGGCGGTTCTTCCCGCGCTCAAGGAGCCGCGCCTGGAGAGGCTCGTCGCCCCCCACCTCGCGCCGGAGGCGCGCGCGGGCGCGCCGTCGGAAGTCTCCGACGTCTACTCGATCGGGGTGCTCCTGCTCGAGCTTCTGGCCGGACGCCCGGCCACGCTCGCCGGGCCGCCGGCTTACGAGCCTGACGACCCCTTCTCCGAAGACGTGGCGCGCCTGGCTCTGTCCGCCGTCGCGCCGCTCTCGCAGCGCATCGCCTCGGTTTCCTCTCTGCGCGAGCGTCTCCAGCGTCTTCTGGAGGACTCGCCGTACGAGCGCTCCAATGCCGACCTGGCCGTGTTCCTCGACGATTTGCTCTCCCCTGACGGCGCCAGGGCACGTCGGCCGCGAACCAGCGTCTGGCGCCCGCTGTCCGGTCCCTTCGGCAACGGCGCCGACGAGCCGGGAGCCTCCCGCGCCGTCTGGGCCCTGCGCATCGCCGCCGGCATCGCAGCGCTCGCCACACTGGCGGGCGTCGACCTGGCCATACATCACCGGGAGCAACCCCGCACACCTCCAGCCTTCGCGGCGATGGTGCCGCCCGATCACGCCTTCGTCCGGGAGCCCGGGCCGCCGGCGGGGCCGATCGCCCCTTCGGCGCCCGACACGATCACGGCCGCCGCCTCGAGCAATTCTCCGACGCGGGTCACCGAAGCGCGCCGGGAGGTGAAACGACAGCCGCGATCGGAAGAGTGGCGCGCGGCAAACGAGCTCGCCCAGGCCTGGCGGCTCCGCGCGGCGCTCTCCCGAGTTTCCGCCGAGACGTTTGACGCCTGGAATCTCGCCAGCGAGTCGTTCCGGGAGGCGAAAGTCAATGAGCAGGAGGGCGAGCGTCTGCTCGCTCGCCGCCTGTACGCGGCGGCCCATGAGGCGTTCGAACGGGCCGCGGAGCTCTACGCGCAAGCCGAAGAACTCTCACATCAAGAGCGCGCGCGCGTGATCCGCTTGTCCAGCCTCGAGCCTCGCGCGTTTCCATCGCAGCGTTTCTAGCCAAAGAACCGCGCGTCTAGCCAAAGAACCGCGAGCTCAGTCGCAGGGCCTCCCGCGGCGGCAGTCCTCATTCGCGGACAGCGCGCGGGAGTCTCATCTCCCTGAATCGGAGAGCCTTAACGAGTCGGCATCGACGTTGCTCTGCATCCTCTCGGAGAGACGAGAGGAGGAATCATGCGTACCAGAATTCTCGTCGGGTTTTTTTCGCTCCTCGTATTCATCCTGCTCGCGGCGCCCGCCGCCGCGGCTTTCCAGGCGTCGGTCAGCATTTCCGCCTTTCACGACACGCTCGCCCCTCACGGGCGGTGGATCGTGACGCACTCTTACGGAGAAGTGTGGGTGCCCGCGGGCATTGACGCGAGCTGGCAGCCCTACTGGAACGGCGAGTGGGTCTGGACCGATTACGGCTGGACGTGGGTCTCGTATGACCCGTGGGGAGCAATCCCCTTTCACTACGGCACCTGGACCTGGATCGACAGTGACGGTTGGGCCTGGATTCCGGGCACGGTCTGGGCTCCGGCCTGGGTGACCTGGGCCTGGACGGACAATTGCGTCGGTTGGGCGCCCGTTCCAGCGACCTTTGCTTTGAGCGCCACCGGCTATTTCGGAAGCCCCGTCGTCCTGCCGGCCTCGCGGTACGTCTTCGTGTCTGCGAATCAGTTTGTCGCCTCTCCCATTCGGAGCGCGCGCCTTGCGCCTTCGGGCAACGCGGCTCTTCTAGCCAGCGCCCGAACCGCGACGCGGTTTAACGTTTCCGGTGGAGTTGTACGCACGACTGCAGATCCGCCGCCGGCCTTCGTTCAGAGAGCCTCTGGCAGAACGCTGCAGCGTGTCAGCATCGAGCACGCACGAACTCATCCCACGGCTCTGGCCGCGACGTCTCACACCGGACACATCGGCGTCGTAGCGCCGGCCCGGGAACGCGCCACGATGAGTGTCCGCGCCACGGCCAATGAGCGCAGCGCCACCGGCAGGACCGGATCCGCTTCCGCGAAGGCGCGGGTCCAGAGCGCTCGGCATGCCAGCGAGCCGGCCGCCTCTTCCGCCTCGGTCCGGCACGGCGCGAAATCCTCGAGCAGCGTGAAGTCTTCCAGCACGGTCTCGTCGCGGGCGAAAGTCGAGAAGAGTTCGCACTCGGGTTCTCGAGCAGCCGGCGCGACATCGGTTTCCCGAACGCGAAACGAGCCGGCTCACGAGGCCAAGAAGAGCCCGGCTCACGAGGCCAAGAAGAGCAAGGCCAGCCCGCAGGCGCCCGAGACGCACGCGGCCCGCACCGCACACGGGCCACAGCCGCAGGCCCACCACGAGCGTGCCGCGTCTGCCGCTCATGCAGCGCATCCGGCTCCTGAGGCGCATCCGGCCCCCCACGCGGCCTCGGCCGGGCGGCAGGCTTCGCCGAAACCTCCTCCCCCCAAGCAGCATCCGCCCAAGCCCAAGGATCAGGAGCACTCATGAGCAAGCGGGGACCCGGGGCCCCTCCCCCATCCCAGGGCGCCGTCCGGGCCCCCTTTTCTCGATACGGCGCTGCGGCTTGCATGGGCCGGGGATGGGGGCGCACAATAGAGTTGGGGTAGTACGACCGTGGGACGGAAACTGGGCGAGCTTCTCGTCGAGGAGGGTCGCATCTCTCAAGGGGTGCTGACCCGGGCGCTCCAGCTGCAGGGGACGCAGGCTCGTGGTCTGCGCCTGGGCGCCATCCTCCTGAGATGGGGACTTCTGCCGGAAAAAGCTCTGCTCGACGCTCTGGCGATTCATCACCGCTGTCCCGCGGTGGACTGGAAGACGCTTTCGGGCGCGAGTCCGGAGGCGCTCAAACTCCTTCCGGCCGCGCATGCCATTCGACTCGGCGCGGTTCCTTACTCCGCGGACCGCAAGACCGTTCAGGTCGCCTTCGCGAATCCGTCCAATCTCGCGGCCATCGACGAGATCGCCGCGATCACCCGCCGGCGCGTGATGGCGTCCGTCACGACCGAGGTTCGCCTCCAACAGGCGCAGCAACTTTTCTACAAGCGCCCCCTCGACCGCGATATCTGGACGATCGTCCAGAAGATCGAGCGTCCTGCGCCTCCTCCGCCGCCCGTCGCGCCTCTGCCGCCGCCCCCTTCCGAGCCGCCGACGGAAGCAGCGGCGGAATCTTCTGAGACAGGCCTGGACACGGTCGATCTCGGGATCCGGACGAAGCCGCCGATGATCGAGGTTCCCAACTTCCCGCAGCAAGGGGAGAATTTCCTGCCGCAGGAGGAACCCGCCGAAGAGGAAGACGCAGACGTCGAAAATCTGGCGGAGACCGCGGCCGCCCCCGCCGCAACCAGGGATTTCGAGGTCCTCGACGGCGTACTGGAGGACCTTCCGCTGGCGGAGGTGCTGGCCGAGCGTCTGGATCCGTTCTCGGATGACACACCGCTGGCGGAGTTCATCGAGCAGGCGCTCTCTTTCTACGAGGCGCACCCCACGTTCCAGCTCGCCCTCGACGCGCTCGACGACGGTCCGATCGAGGATCTGGATCTCGCCGTCGAGGACGAGGGTCCCTCCGAGGGATCCTCGGGCAGCGCCGAGGACCTCGATTCCACGACGCCTTCAGGCCGCGGCCGCAAGCGCGAGTCGGGCGCCGAGCTGATCCTCTAGTCCGGTCGTTCCGTCCTCCATCGCCCTTCACCGCAACGGCGGCGGGTTATCATCCCGCCTCTCGAGAGCGGTCCGACGTTCTCGATCGTTACGCTTCGTCGTCGAGGAGGATGTGATGCGCCTTGTCCGCGGAAATTGTTCCTTTCGTCTCGCGGTCCTGATCACGGCGTGGATCGCCGCCGCGCCGGCAGTGGGCCAAACCGGCGGCTCGGCTGCTGCCGGAGCTACGGGAACCGGCGGACACGGAATCGATCTCACCGATATGGACCGCGCCTCCAAGCCCTGTCAGGACTTCTACCAGTACGCGGACGGCGGATGGCGCGCCAAGAACCCGATCCCGGCGGAATATCCGAGCTGGGGAACGTTCAACGAGCTTGCCGAGCGCAATCGCGGCGCCTTGCGCAAGATCCTGGAGAAGCTCGCTGCGGAAAAGCACGAGCCAGGATCCGAGGAGCAGAAACTGGGCGACTTCTATGCGAGCTGCATGGATGAATCCGCCGTGGAAGCGGCCGGAGCCAAGCCTCTGGAGGCCGATCTGGCGCGCATCGGGGGGATTCAGAGCCTGGCCGACCTCCAGGTGGTGATCGCCGGGCTCCAGTCCCGAGGCGTGGATGCGCTCTTCGGATTCGGCTCACAGCAGGATCGCAAGAACTCGAGCGAGGTGATCGCCGGCGCGTTCCAGGGCGGCCTGGGGATGCCCGACCGCGACTACTACACCAAGACCGACGACAAGTCCAAGACGCTGCGCGATCAGTACGCGCAGCACATCACCAAAATGTTCGGGCTCCTGGGCGATTCTCCAGAGAAGGCTTCGAGCGAAGCCAAGACCGTCCTGGCGATCGAAACGAAGCTGGCGGAAGCCTCGATGACCCGCGTGGAGCGCCGAGACCCCGACGCGACCTACCACCGCATGGACGCTGCGCAACTGAAGGCGCTCACGCCCGACTTTTCCTGGCCGGCGTACTTTCAGAACATCTCGGCGCCGCCCATCGCCGCCGTCAACGTCGGGCAGCCGAAGTTCTTCGAGGCCGTGGACCAGGAGTTGAAGAGTATTCCGCTGGCGGACTGGAAGACCTTTCTGCGGTGGCACCTCGTCCACGCCGCGGCTCCCGGCCTGTCCACGAAGTTCGTCCAGGAGGACTTCGACTTCTTCTCTCGAACTCTTCAGGGAACCCAGGAAATCCAACCGCGCTGGAAACGCTGCGTGCAGTCCACGGACCGTCAGCTCGGCTTCGCGCTGGGGAAAATCTATGTCCGGGAGTACTTCCCGCCGGAGGCCAAGGAGAGCGCCGACCGGATGGTGAAGAACCTGATCGCCGCGCTGCGCGACGATCTCTCCACGCTCCCCTGGATGGGCGCCGAGACGCGAAAGGCGGCGCTGGCGAAGATGAACGCCTTCACGCCCAAGATCGGTTACCCCGACAAGTGGCGCGATTACTCGAGCTTCACCGTCACGCGAAGCTCCTACTCCTCCAACGTCCAGAACGGGAACCTCTATGAGACGCGGCGTGACCTGGCCAAGATCGGCCAGCCCGTCGACCGCACCGAGTGGGGAATGACGCCGCCGACCGTCAACGCCTATTACAACGCACCAAAGAACGAGATCGTGTTCCCGGCGGGAATCCTCCAGCCGCCCTTCTTCGATGCCCGCGCGGACGACGCCGTCAACTATGGAGGCATCGGCGCGGTCATCGGGCACGAGATGACGCACGGCTTCGACGATCAGGGGCGAAAGTTCGATGGTGAAGGCAACATGAAGAATTGGTGGACCCCGGAGGACCAGAAGAATTTCGAGCAGCACGCTCTCTGCGTCCAGAAGCAGTTCGACGCCTACATCGTGCAGGGCGACCTCCACGAAAACGGCAAGCTCGTGCTGGGCGAGTCGATCGCGGACCTGGGAGGCCTTACGATCGCTTACAAGGCCTACCAGAAGAGCCTGGAGGGCAAGGCGCGTCCTCAGCCGATTGATGGACTCTCGCCGGAGCAGCGGTTCTTCATCTCCTGGGCCCGGGTGTGGGCCTCCAACGACCGGCCGGAGTTCGAGCGCATGATGATCACCGTCAATCCGCACCCGCTCGACCGATTCCGCGGCATCGGGGCCCCGTCCAACATGCCCGAGTTCGCGAAGGCTTATGGGTGCCAGGCCGCCGATCCGATGATTCGGGGCGAGAGCTGCCAGATCTGGTAAATCCGCCCGTCCGGCGATTTTGACCGGCGCGCGGGCCCGGGCTCGGGCACCCCGGAAGTGTCAGGCAGTGCCTGAGCAGGGTGTCGATTCCCGTCAAGGCGGGCGATCCGTGCCGGGCGGGCGTGAGCTTTCAGCCCGGCCGCCGGCCCGTCGCCTTCTTTCGTAAACCGTTGGCCGGCAGCCGATTCAGGGTCTTCCTCCCCCGTCAGGAGGCCGGCGCCCTCCCTTCGAGGAACAGCCGTTGCACTGACTCTTGGCACCCTGGATCAGGATAGGGAGGAAGTCCAATGCAGATCAAAGACCGGGACAATGACTGGGCGTCGGTAGACGATCCGCTCGAGAGCCGGTTTCGCACGTCGTTCCGGGGAGGCCTTGGATTCCAGTCGTCGGACGACGAGGAAGAGACCATGACAGCCACTCTCGAGCTGCCCGACGAGCCTGAAGCTCTGGATCAGAAAGACCGCATCGGCGAAGACACCCGTCCCCGGCGATAAAGCTTCAGAAAGCCCGGTCCGGCTCGCCGCGCGCTCCGCGGGGCGGCCAGAGGGCC
>DATFTF010000368.1:0-2721 GCA_035262245.1 Thermoanaerobaculia bacterium | reverse complement strand
AGGTGGGTGAAGGACGCAGCGTGCGCGGCGCCGTCGACATACTGGGACTGAAGCCGCGAGATGGCCGATTGCGCGTCGGGGGAAAGAGGAGCGGGGAGAAAGAACAGAGCTGTCAGGAGCAACTGATTCATTGGTTCATTGAATCATTGAAAGATTGAGCGGAGAAGTCGCATCTCCGCCCCAATCAGACGATGAATCAATGGATCAATGAATCAATGCCTGAAATGTCGTCTCGGCGCCTGGAGAAACGCGATCTGGCGCTCGTCGGCGGCGGCGATGATTTCCTGATCGCGGATCGACCCGCCCGGCGCGACGACCGCAGTGACGCCGACCTCCGCTAAGACGTCCACGCCGTCCCGAAAGGGGAAGAAGGCGTCGGACGCGGCGGCGCAGTTGACGATCGGCAGCACCGGCTTTGTCGCCGCGAGGCGGCAGGCATCCACGCGGCTCATCTGGCCGGCGCCGATGCCCACGGTCTGGCGCGCGTTGGCGAGCACGATGGCGTTGGACTTCACGCGGCGAACGACCTTCCAGGCGAGCTCGCAGGCGGCCCGTTCGACCGCCGTCGGCTTCCTCTGCGAGACCTGCTTCCAGGCCGCCACCTGGTCCGGCTCGGCATCGGCGTCCTGCACGAGGAGTCCCCCCTCGATGCGCTTGAAGTCGATGCCTCCCGCCGGGCGGCGCGACACGGGGAGCTTCAAGAGCCGGATGTTGGGCTTCTTGCCGAAGAAGTCGATGGCCTCCTGCGTGAAGTCGTCCGCCGCCACGACCTCGACGAAGTGCTGGAGGACGAGGGACGCCAGCGCGCCGTCCACGCGCCCCCTTATGGCGATGATGCCCCCGAAAGCGGCCAGCGGATCGCAGGCGAACGCCCGCCCGAACGCCTCGACGATCGTCTCTCCGACGGCCGCGCCGCACGGGTTGTTGTGCTTGACGATGACCGCGGCCGGGCCGTCGAAGTCGCGGGCCAGAGCGACGGCGGAGTCGAGGTCGAGCAGATTGTTGAACGAGAGCTCCTTGCCCTGGAGCATCTGGAAGTTCACCAGGGCGTCGGCGGGGGCTTCGGCTTCCCGGTAAAGCGCGGCCCGCTGGTGCGGATTCTCGCCGTAGCGCAGGGCGCCCTTTCTCTCGTAGGCCAGCACGAGATTCTCCGGGAATTCCTCCTCCGAGCGGGGCGACGCCGTCAGATAGCGCGCGATGGCCGCGTCGTAGGCGGCGGTGCGGGCGAAGGCGCGCGCCGCCAGGCGGGCGCGGGTCGTGGCGGTGGTGCCGCCCGCGGTACGGATCTCCTCCATCAGCGGCGCGTAGTCCTCCGGATCGACCGCCACGGCGACGCGAGCATGGTTCTTGGCGGCGGCCCGGATCAAGGCGGTGCCGCCGACGTCGATCATCTCGATCGCTTCGTTGCGGCGCGCTCCTTTGGAGACGGTCTGCTCGAACGGATACAGGTTGATGACGACCAGATCGAAGGCCTCGATCGAGGCCGCGGCCAGGTCCCGCGCGTGCTCGGGGCGCGTCTCGTCGGCCAGCACGCCCCCGAAGACCTTGGGATGGAGGGTCTTCACGCGCCCGCCCAGAATCTCGGGGAAACCGGTCAGATCCTCGACGAGGTCCACCTCGACGCCCGCTTCTTTGAGGTGCGCCGCGGTGCCGCCGGTCGATGTGATGCTCGCGCCGCGGGAGGAAAGCTCTCGGGCGAATTCGGCGACGCCCGCCTTGTCGTGGACCGAGATGAGGGCGCGTCGGACGGGAACGATCGGGGAAGGAAAGGGAATGGGTTCAGACATCGAAGGGAATATAGCCCAGGTGCGTGAGACGTGAGGCGAAGTCCGATTACGCTTCCTTGACCACCAGGAAGGTGTAGACACCCTCCGATTCTCCGGACTCCAGGAGGCGGCAGGATCTCTCGCGGCAGAAAGTCGCGACGTCTTCAGCCGCGGCCGGATCAGTCGCGAGCAGGCGCGCCAGCGAGCCCGCGGGCGCCGCGCGGAGAGCCCTGGCCAGACGAAGGACCGGAAGCGGGCAGAGGAGGCCGCGCGCATCCACCTCGAGCTTCTTCTCGGCCACCCTGGCATCCATCAAAACAGCTTCAGTATCAACGCGTTGATCACGAATCCGTGCACGCCGTGGCTGACCACCGGTACGCCGATCTCCGCCCGCACGATCGAGTTCTTCCAGGGGCCGTTAAAGGAGGCGAGCAGGCCGGCTCCCGAGAAGTACGTGTCGTGGTATCCGGCGATCCTGTCCCGCAGCAGCGCCTGATCGTAGAAGCCCTCGAAGCGGATGATGTCCTCGATGTTGATGCCGTAGGAGAGGTGGTTCAGGATGGCCCGCTCGCTCCGCAGGCTGCCGCTCGCATATCCATGGATGATGTTGCCCGAGAACGGGCCGAACTCGTACTTGGAAAAGCGATCCAGATCGGTGCCGTCGAGATAGCTCAGGCCGACGTGGAGCTTGCGAAACCCGGGGAAGTACTGGTCTTTGGAGACGGAAAGAGAGTACTTCCAGTAGTCCTGCTGGCTCGGGTTGTAATCCGAAGTGGCCGGATCGCCCCACGGCTCCCACTTGACCCTCTTCGCGTAGAAACCGTCCACGCCGATGTTGAATCCCGAGAAGTTGGCTACCAGGCGCAGTTGTGCGCCGTTGGTGAATGTGTCCACCGGGACGACGAAGTTGGGACCGGTGTCGGAGTCCCTTTGGTAGTTGTCCCACTTGGTGAAG
>DATFTF010000367.1:0-7233 GCA_035262245.1 Thermoanaerobaculia bacterium | reverse complement strand
AAACGGATCGCGAGCTCGGAGAGCAATTTTTCGACGGGCAGGCCGAGCGTCTGGCCGGCGCGATCGCCGGGGACGTGGTCACTCCCGCCGATATCCGCGTCGTCGTGGATCCCTACTCTCGACAGGCTTTTCTGGCCGTGGGAACGACGATCCGGGGAATCGTGAGTTTTTGAGAGATTGAATCACTGATTCATTGGTTCATTGACGGATTGAGCGACGCGAGTCGCCATTTCGAGTCAACCAGACAATGAATCAATGACCCAATCGATCAATCCTCAAATATCCGCGCTGAAGAGCAGAGACGCCTCGCGCTCGAGGTGCGCCTTGCGCTGATGCGGATCGATGCGAACGCCGATTTGTCCGGGGCCGGCTCCGGCGTCGGCGAGGTTTTCCGCCCACGCTTCGACGCGGAAACGCAGGAAGTCCTCGGCGACCGCGGGTTCCTCGCGGCCCTCGAACTCCGGCATCCCCTTCAAGCGATCGACGTTGGTCCGGTCCAGGACGAATGTGTAGCCTTCCTGCTGCCGTCGGTAAGAGGGTGGTCTGGTCATGACGGTGGGAATTTTAATCACAGCAGCCCGATTTTCGGCGGCGATGGAACGCCGGCCGACACGGTTCGCCCTCTTCGCCTGGATGGGGGTCTGCCTTCTCGCCTCCTCCCTGAGTCTCGCCGCGTTCGGCTCTCCGGACGCCGGCTCGCCGCACAGGCTGCGCAACCACTTCGATTCCGACGCGGTCCTGGGCGCGCCGGGCTACTTCGACTTCCTCGTTCTCGCCCGGTCGGGTCCCGCGCAATGGAAAGTGACGGTCGGGACCAATCCGCCTTCCACGCCCAATGTCGCCACGCAAACCGTCGAGGATCGGCCCGAGGGATCGATCGCGGTGGCCCTGCGAAGGAACGCGAATTTCCGCGACGGGACTCTCTCCCTGGCCCTGGAAAAGGGGTCCGGGTTCGGAGGGCTGGTATTCCGACTGGCCGATGAAAAAACGTTTTGCGCTCTGCTGGTGGATCTTGTCAGCGGCGAGGCGCGGCTGGCGGCCTGGCGCGCCGGGCGGAGCGAAGAGCTCGGGCGCGGCAAGGCGGATCTGGCCAACAACTGGGGCGTGCTCTCGGTCGGGTTAGACGGCTCCAGGATCGAAGCAAAGTGGAACGGCAAGCCACTCCTTCACGGCGACGACCCGCATCCCGTGGCGGGACGGGCCGGCATGGCCACCCAGGGACCGGGCCGGGTCTCCTTCGACGAATTCGTTCTGGAGTGGACCTCCCGGGATTGAGCTTCGCTCGCGGCGGACTGGCGCCGAGGCAGGCTTCCGGAGCCGGAGTCGGGATCAGGGGAAGGGGACTTCGGAGCCTTATTCCCTCCCGACGAACCGGAACTTTCCCTTTTCCACCCGAAGGATGACCGGCTGCTTGTCGGGATTCCGGTCCGCGTCCATGGTGATCGTCCCCGTCACTCCCGGAAAGTCCTTCGTCGCCGCCAGGGCATCGCGGACGCGCTTGCCTTCCGTCGAGCCGGCGCGCGCGATGGCGTCGGCGATCAGGCGGGCCGCATCGTAGGCCAGCGCGGAGAGCGAATCGGGGTCCGCGCCGTAGGACCGTCGGTAATCGGAGACAAACTTCTGAACCTGCGGCGAGGGGTCGTCGAAGGAATAGTGGTTCGAAAAATACGCCCCTTCGATGGCAGCGCCGCCGATCTCGACCAGCTTGGGAGAGTCCCAGCCGTCCGCCCCCAGGAGCGTGGCCTTCACGCCCAGAGAGCGCGCCTGGCGCGCGATCAGACCGGCGTCGGTGTAATACCCGGGAAGGACGAGGACGTCCGGCTGGCTTGCGGCGAGCGACGTCAGCTGGGCGGAGAAGTCGCTGTCGCCCTCGGCGTACTTCAGCTCGGCGACGACCTTGCCGCCCTCCCGCGCGAAATCTTCCTCGAAGGCGCGGGCCAGCCCGACGCTGTAATCGCTCTTGGCGTCGACGAGGAGCGCCGCAGTGGCGGCCTTGAGCCGGTGCCGGGCGAAGAGCGCCAGGGCCTTGCCTTGCCGGGAGTCGACGAAGCAGACGCGAAAGATGTAGTCGCCCTTCTTGGTCACCTCGACGTTGGTGGACGAGGGGGAGATCATGGGCACCTGGTAGTTCTGGGCGATGGGCGCTGCGGCCAGACTGCGGGACGAGGCGTTCTCGCCGATCAAGGCGACGACGTGATTGCGGGTGATCAGCTTGGACACGACGGAGGCCGCCTCGGTCGGATCGTTGTGGTCGTCCTCGGCGATGAGGTCCAGGCGGTTGCCCAGCACGCCTCCCTCCCGATTGATCTCCTCGACGGCCAGACGGGCCCCGTTGCGCGAGGAGAGCGCGTACGTGGCCTCCGGCCCGGTCAAGGCGCCGAAGAAGCCGAGCTCGATTCCCTTGGTCTCCGGCGGCTTCTCGCCTCCGCAGGCCAGGCAGGCGAGGAGAGAGAGCGCCAGCGCGCGGCGGATCACGGGACCGGATTCTATGCGGACCCGCCGCGGCCCTCACGCGGTCGAGTACCATGATGCGGGGAGGCTAGACCATGTCGCGACTCACTCGGCTCGGCCGGTCTCAGGTCTCCGGCGCGCTCAAGGACGGCTTCGAGCGCAAGATCGCCGAGCGCGGAAACATTCCCAACATGTACCGCGTCGCGGCGCACCGTCCCTGGCTGGCGACGACCCTGGATACCCACCTGGCCGCGGTCATGGGCTCGGGCACGCTCCCCTTGAAGCTCAAGGAATTGCTGGCCGTGCAGTGCGCGCTCTTAGACGGCTGCGACTACAGCCGACTGGCCTACACGCCCCAGGCCCTTCAGACCGGCGCCACGGAGGAACAGCTCGCCGCTTTGCTGGATTTCGAGAACGGCCCCTTCTCGGAGAAGGAGAAGGCGGTCCTTCGGTACGGACGCCAGGTCGCGCGCGATCCCTCACGCGTCTCCGACGAGGCGTTCGCCGAGCTCTCCCGTCACTTGAACGAAGGCGAGATCGTGGAGGTGACCTGCGTGGTCGGGCTCTTCGCCTATCTCAATCGGTTCAACCAGGCTCTGCGCGTGGAGCCGACCCGGCCCGGGGAGGGGCTGGACTCGTAGAGAGGGCCAAGGGAATAGGACTCAGTTCGTAGGAAGAGCTCCTACGTCCTTCGTGCTGCGTCCTTTTGATAAGCTTCGCCGCTCGTCGTGGAAGTGACCTCTCCAAAGACCTACGATCTCGCGATCATCGGCTCCGGGCCGGGCGGTTACGTGGCCGCGATCCGGGCGGCTCAGTTGGGGCTCTCGGTTCTGATCGTCGAAAAGGACTCGCGTCTGGGCGGCGTCTGCACGCTGCGCGGCTGCATCCCCACCAAGGCGCTCCTGCACACCGCGGACCTCCTGGAGGAGGCGCGCCACGGCGCCGATGTCGGCATATCCGCGCGCGAAGTGCGCCTGGACCTTCCGGCCGCCATGAAGCACAAGGAGAAAGTGGTCCGGCAGAGCACGAACGGGATCACTTACCTCATGAAGAAAAATCGCGTCGACGTGGCCACCGGTTTCGGGCGGATCGCCGCTCCCGGCAGGGTCTCCGTCGCGGCGGCGGACGGATCCGAGACGGCCTACGGGGCGAAGAACGTCGTGGTCGCCACCGGATCGGAGCCGCGGAGTCTTCCCGGCGTGGAGATCGACCACAAGACGATCCTCTCCTCCGACTCCATCCTGGAGCTGACCGAGGTGCCGAAGTCGCTCGTCGTGATCGGCTCGGGCGCGGTCGGCGTCGAATTCGCCTCGATGTTCGCGCGCTTCGGCTCCAAGACGACGGTTCTGGAGATTCTGCCCCGCATCGTCCCCATCGAGGACGAGGAGATCTCGCGGGAGCTGGCGGCTTCCTTCAAGCGGCAGGGCATCGCGGTGTACGTCGATGCGCGGGTGGAGCGGATCACCCGGAGTGACGCGGGCGCGGAGATCCTGGCCCGGACGTCTGGCGGCAAGACCGAAACCTTCCGGACCGAGAAGGTGTTGATGGCCGTCGGCCGCCGGCCCCTGTCGGATCGCATCGGCCTGGAGACCGTCGGCGTGGCGACGGAGCGCGGGTACGTCGTCGTAGACGGAACGATGCGGACGAACGTGCCGGGGATCTACGCGATCGGCGATGTGGTCCCCACGCCCTGGCTCGCGCACGTGGCCTCGGCGGAGGGAGTGGTGGCGGTCGAGCACATGGCCGGGCGCGAAACGCGCCAACTCAACTACGACCAGGTTCCGGGGTGCACGTATTGCGCTCCGGAAGTCGCCTCGATCGGCCTGACCGAGGCCCGAGCCCGGGAGCGAGGCTACGACGTCGTGGTCGGAAAGTTTCCCTTCTCGGCGATCGGCAAGGCGCGGGTCCTGAATGACACGACGGGCTTCGTCAAGATCATCGGCGAGAAGAAGTACGACGAAGTGCTCGGCGTGCACATCGTCGGTCCTCGCGCCACGGAGCTCATCGCGGAGGCGGGGGCTGCGCTGAAGCTCGAAACCACTTCCGAGGAGCTGGTCCGCACCATCCACGCCCACCCCACGCTTTCCGAGGCGATGCACGAGGCCGCGGAAGCGGTGCAGGGGCACGCGATCCACATCTGAGCGGAGCGAGCCAAGTACTCGCGATGCACCGTCACCGGCTGGCTGTCTCGCTCCGGAAGAGAGGGTTGAAAGTTAGTCCGGCGAGGTGAGGCGCGCGGGGAGGCACAGGAGCCACGATGGCCGCAATCGGCTCCTCAATCACGCTGCGATCACGATGCGATCGCAGATCCCGCTGCGATTCTTACTGCGGTGACTTGGGGTCGCCCGTTTCCACCGCGGCTCGCGGAAGGTCGCCGGGGGCCGCCTGCGTTGCTCCCGCCGCGGGATAGGCGAAAGTCTTCCCTTCCACGTAGTCGTTGGGCGAGTTGGGATGGCCGATGTTCATGCCGGGGACCTGCTTGGAGTCCCAATCCGGCCGGTAGGGGCGATTAGGATTGAACAGAGCCGTTCCGTCCTTGCGCTCTCCCGGAGCGGCGCCGGGGCGTGCGGAGCCACCACCGGCTGCCGAGGACGCAGAGCCAGTTCCCGTCACGCCGAGGTCGATCACGCCGCCGGGCTTGATCGCCCGCGACGCCGAGGCCTCGTAACGGGCGGCCACGATGCGGACGACGTCGGTCTGCCGAATGGACACCAGCACGCCGTCGGGATAGCGATGGAAAGAGATCATCGAGCCGGATTGCATCGGCCGGTCTTCGGCCCACAGCGTTTGCCGGCCGGCGAGATCCAGGCGGTAGAGCTGCTTCGCCTCGGGGGCGCTCTTAGCGGCCTCGCCGTGTGCGCGTGCAGCGGCCACGTTGCCGCCCGAGAGGGTCTGGCCGCCCGAGAGAGCTCCGGCAAGCATGACCACATCGATGAGCATCGCCTTACATGATAACCCCGCGGACCCGATGGAATTCCTCGGCGTCCCCGATTCGCGCGCCTCTTCGCAACTGCAAACGGCTTCCGCGCGTACCTCATAAGACGGAGGAAAGGCCATAGAATGGCGGGCTTGCAGTCGATGACCTCCATGAACCAGGAAAAGGCGGGGACCCCGCCCGATCTCTCCGCACTGCGGATCCGCCGCGACCCGGAAGGCTCTCCGGGCGGCAAACGCTGGCTGCTCCTGGCCGCGGTGGTCGCGGTGGCTCTGGGATTCGCCGCCTATCTCACGAGCGGACGCGTCCTTCGGGCGCCGAGGGTCGAGACGGCGACCGCCGCGTTGGTGACCGAAGGACAGGCGACGACGCTCCTGACCGCGACGGGCTACGTGGAGGCGGAGCGCAAGGCGGACCTCTCTCCCAAGATCACGTCGCGGATCACCGAGTTGAACGTCACCGAGGGTTCGAAGGTCAAGAAAGGCGACGTCATCGCCCGGCTCGATCATACGGATCTGGATGCCCAGCTGGCCGATGCCCGGGCGTCCTGGGTCAACGCGAAGGCGGAGCTCGCGAGGCAGCAGGCGCTCACCAACGACGGTCTGGCCACCAGGTCGACGCTCGACGCGGCGGTGGCGAGCGAGGCCTCGATGCGGGCCAAGGTGGACTACGTACGGGCGCTCCTCGACTACACGGACATCCGAGCGCCGTTCGCCGGAGTCATCACCGCCAAACGGGCGTTTGTCGGGGAAGCCGTTTCGCCCTACGGGTCCTCTCCCTCGGGCGGCGGTTCGGGCGGCGCGATCGTGACGATCGTGGAGTTCTCGTCGCTCTACGTGGGCGCGGACGTCAACGAGGCGAACCTATCCCGCCTCTCGGGCAGGCAGCCCGCGGAGATCACTCTCGACGCTGTGCCGGACAAGACGTACCACGGGTACCTGCGCCAGATCGTGCCCTCGGCCGACCGCCAGAAGGGGACGGTGCGCGTGAAGGTCGCGTTCAAAGATGCCGACGACAGGATCCTTCCCGATCTCTCCGCGCGCGTCGCGTTCACGTCGGAGGCCACGGAGGGCAAGAGCGCCCGGTCGCGAGTCCTGGTGCCCAAGAACACGATCGTCACGGTCGACGGAAAGACCGGTGTGTTTCGGGTCGTCGACGGAGTTGCGCGATTTCGGCCGGTCCAGACCGGGGGCGATGTGCAGGGTCAGACCGAGATCACTTCCGGACTGCAGGGAGGAGAGAGACTCATCGTGGTGACCGGCGGTAGGATCCTGCGCGACGGAGAGCGCGTGCGCGTGGAAGGGGAGAGTCCAAAATCATGAATAACGCTTTGATCGAAATCGAGCACGTCGGAAAGGCGTACCGGAGAGAGTCGATCGACATTCCGGTTTTGAACGACGTCAACCTGAAGGTCCCGGAAGGGGAGTTCGTCGCGCTCATGGGGCCGTCGGGGTCGGGCAAGACGACGCTTCTCAACCTGATCGCGGGGATCGATCAACCCACACGCGGGCGGATCGTCGTCAGCGGCCGGGACATCGCCCAGGTTTCGCAGACCGAGCTGGCGCGTTGGCGGTCCAACAACATCGGTTTCATCTTTCAGCTTTACAACCTGCTGCCGGTTCTGACCGCTTACGAGAACGTCGAGCTGCCGCTGCTCCTGACGAAGCTCAAGAAGTCGGAGCGCCGCAAGCACGTGGAGACCGCCCTCGGGATCGTCGGCCTCTCTGAGCGCATGGACCACTATCCCCGGCAGCTCTCAGGCGGACAGGAGCAGCGCGTCGCGATCGCTCGGGCGATCGTCTCGGACCCGGCGATCCTGGTGGCCGACGAGCCGACCGGCGACCTGG
>DATFTF010000366.1:0-6265 GCA_035262245.1 Thermoanaerobaculia bacterium | reverse complement strand
CGCCTCCCGCCTCGCCGGTCCGCGACCGGCGAGCCGGTCAGGATGTCCTCCTTGCCCGGCGGGACGAGGAAGACACGCACGACGGCGAACTCTTCGCCCTCGAGCGAAGCGAGTTCGCCCTCCGGTCCCGACCGGTTGCCCCTTCCGGCGGTGTCGCCGGCCAGGCACCGCCGGCCGTCTCCGCGCCTGCGTCGAGCCCGAAACTCCGCGCCGCCGAGCCCCGGAATCCACTTCTTTCGCGCGATCTTCTTTCTCTGCGGGAGCCCTTCGAGGCAGCGGAGATTGAGCCGCCGCATTTCGAGCGGGAGCTCCGGCCGGACACCGTCACGCCCATTCCCGTCGAGAGAGCGGTCCTTCTCTCCCTGATCGCTCATGTCCTTCTTCTTCTTCTCCTGCTGTGGATGCCGGTGGGCACGCCGGGGACGCAACGCGGCTTTCTCGCGCAGCTCTACCCGGAACCCAAACCGGACGACAAGATTCCTCTGGTGTTTCGGTCCGCCCCCGGGCCGGAACGCGAAAACCCGAAACGCTCGGAACCCTCGGACAAGTCTCGCCGCGCGGGAGGAGGGGACCGCTCGCGGCCGAAGGCGGACACGCCTTTTGTTCCGCCCAACCGCGGCGTGGAGGGGCTGGCGCCGGGACAGAACCGGACCGCCCGCGCCGCGCCGCCTCCGCTTCCTCCGGCCGCCGCTCGACCGGCCGAGAAGACCGCCTCGGGCGCCGCCGGCGAGCAGGCCAAGCCCGCGGAAGACGGCTTCCGTGTACCGGCGCCCGGCGCCGGAGCCCCGGGCGAAGCGACTCAGAATGCCGCGAATCTGCAGCAGGCTATCCAGGATGCCGCTCGCCAGATTGGAGCGCGCGGTCAGGGAGGCGCCGGCTATCCGAATCCCGACGGCGGCTTCGTCGATTCCGGTCCAATCTCGTTCGATACGAGCTGGTACGACTGGGGTCCCTATGCCGAAGAGATGGTGCGGCGGATCAAGCTGCACTGGGAGATTCCGGAGCTCGCCCGGCTGGGATGGAAGGGAAGGCTGACCGTGCGCTTCTACATCCTTGCCGACGGGACCGTCGAGGGGGCCCAGTATCTTTCGCACTCCGGAACGCCGCCGTTCGACTTCGCGGCGTTCAATGCGATCTTGAAATCGAGCCCCTTCAAACCGCTCCCCAAGGACCTGCTGGCGCAGATCCCAGGCAAGGACCGCGAGGGCGTGACGGTAACCTTCTTCTACAATATTCGTCCTGAAGACGAAGGGAAATACAAGTAAGGTCTAAGGTCTAAAGTCTAAAGTCTAAGGTCTAGAGTTGGCCCAGACCGCTTAGACCTTAAGCCCCCCAGACCGCCTTAGACCTTAAACCTTAGACTTTAGACTCTCCTATGAACGACCCGGACCAGATTCGCCAGGCGCTCGAGACGGCCGCGACCATCGCGGTCGTCGGGTGTTCTCCAAATCCGGCGCGCCCGTCCCACCAGATCGCCCGCTACCTGCTCGAGAGCGGCTACTCGGTCATTCCGGTCAATCCGGGACACCGCGCGATCCTGGGCCGGACGTGCTATCGATCGCTGCTGGACATACCGGGGGACGTCGCCATCGATATCGTGGACGTGTTCCGCCGATCCTCCCAGGTCGGTCCGGTCGCTTCCCAGGCCATTGAACGGCGCGCCGGCTTCTTTTTCATGCAGCAGGGGGTCGTGGACCTCGACTCGGCGGCCCGGTTGGAAGCCGCGGGAATCCCGGTGGCCATGGATCGCTGCATTCTCGTGGAGCGCGAACGCCTTTTTCCCGCAGGAATGGGGAGTTTCGGTAAAACGTTGACCTGATGACCCCGGCCGGGAGCCGGACTGAGGAGCAATTTTTCCATGCAAAAGTCCACCAAGCAGGCTCTCTCCTTTTCGGTTCTGATTGCGGGTGCGGTGATCTTCGGCATGGTCGTGGCCGGGGCCGTCAACGTGACGCCGCGCACCGAGGCCCAGCAGCCCGCGGTCGCGGCCAAGACGCGCGGCGGGCCGGTAGCCGTTCCCTCCTTCGCCGAGATCGCCGAGGTCGCCATGCCCTCCGTGGTCTCGATCACGTCCACGGATATCGTCAAGGGAGCATCGCGGCGCTACTCGGGGCCGTTTGGAAACAACAACGAGGACCCGTTCGAGTTCTTCTTCGGCCAGCCCAACCGCGATCGCCGTGGACAGCCCCGCGACGAGGATGAGCACAAGGAGCAGCAGAGCGGGACCGGCTTCTTGATCTCCGAGGACGGCTACGTCGTCACCAACTACCACGTGATCGACGGGGCCGACAAGATCGAGGTTCGCCAGGGCAAGAACCGCTTCGACGCCAAGGTCATCGGCCGGGACCCCGCGACCGACCTGGCGCTGATCAAGGTCAGCTCCCGGGAGCGTTTTGCGCCCCTTCCGCTCGGAGACTCCGACCGCCTGCGGGTAGGCGAGTGGGTCATGGCCATCGGGGACCCGATCATCTTTGACAAGACCGTCACCGTCGGGGTGGTGTCGGCCAAAGACCGGCAGGGGATCTCTTCGGACCAGACGACCCGCTCCTTCGAGAACTTCATCCAGACCGATGCGGCGATCAACCTCGGCAACTCCGGGGGCCCGCTCATCAACGTCAATGGCGAGGTCATCGGCATCAACACCGCCATCTATCGGCCGGCCCAGAACATCGGTTTCGCCGTCCCGGTCAACACGTTGAAGACGATCCTTCCGCAGCTGCGCGACAAGGGGAGAGTCGTGCGCGGTTATCTGGGGATCAACATCGAGAACGTGGACGCCGACAAGCAGGCGGCGTTCCACCTCAAGTCCATGGACGGCGCCTTCGTGCAGTCCGTGCTGGCCGGCGAGCCGGCCGAGTCGGCGGGAGTGCGCCCGGGGGACACGATCGTCAAGGTCGACGACGTTGCGGTCAAGGACACTCGGGACCTGATCGGCTACGTCTCGGGCAAGGCTCCCGGCACCAAGGTGACGCTCACGGTGGCACGCGACGGAAAGGAAACGGCCGTGACGGCGACGCTCGCCGAACGCCGCGCCGAGGGGGTCCCCGGCGCCGAGAAGGGCGCCACCGGCTCGGACGAGCCCCGCGGGAAGATCGGGATCTCCGTCGCGCCTCTCACACCGCAGGTGCGCAAGTCCCTCGGCGTCGAGGCCTCGGTCGAAGGCCTCTACGTGGACCATGTCAAGGAGGTCTCGCCGGCGTTTGATGCCAACATCCGGGACGGAGACGTCATCACACAGGTCGACGGACGGAAGGTCACTTCCACCGACGAGTTCGCCCGGATCGTCAAGGGCGCCAAGAAGGGGGACTACCTGCGGCTGTACGTTCTTCGTCCGCAAGCCAAGGTCTCTTTCTTCGCGCTAGTGAAGATCGAGGACTGACCGGGAGGCCGGAGCTCCGGAGCCCGGGGGAAGAGCCCTCACGGCCTCGCTGCCGGGAACGATTCCAGGGCGGGCGCTGGTCCCGAGGGCCTGGACTTTGCTACAAGGCGCTTGATGGCCCGACGAGTTCTGGTTGTCGACGATGATCCGGGCATCCGGGACGCGCTCCGGATGATCCTGGAATACGAGGGCTACGAGGTCCTCATGGCCGCGGACGGCCGGGCCGGACTCGCCGAGGTGGAATCGAGCGCGCCCGACGCCGTCCTCTTGGACATCAAGATGCCCGGCATGGACGGGTTCGAGACTCTGGATCGGATCGTGGCGCGCGAGGGGGCGCCTCCCGTCCTCATGATCTCCGGGCACGGGGACATCGCCACCGCGGTGGAAGCGACGCGCCGCGGGGCCGTGGATTTCCTGGAGAAGCCGCCCCAGCGGGAACGAATCCTGGTCTCGCTGGCCAACGCTCTTTCCCGCAACACCCTGGCCGCAGAAAACGAGCGCCTGCGGCGCCGGCTCGACGAGGAATCGGTTCTGGTGGGACAGAGCAGCTCGATGGTGCGGCTACGCGAGGAAGTCGTCCGGGCCGCTCCCACCACGGCGACCGTCCTGATCGTGGGTGAGAGCGGCACCGGCAAGGAGCTCGTGGCCCGCGAAATCCACAAGGGATCACGCGTGGCCGGCGGCCCCTTCGTCCAGGTCAACTGCGCCGCAATCCCGGAGGAGCTGATCGAGTCGGAGCTCTTCGGACATGAAAAAGGATCCTTCACCGGCGCGGTGCGCAAGCAGATCGGAAAATTCGTGGAGGCCGACGGCGGGACGATTTTCTTGGACGAGGTCGGCGACATGTCGGCCCGGGCGCAGGCCAAGGTGCTGAGAGTGCTGGAGGCCGGCGAGGTGGAACCGGTCGGCGCCCCGCGGGTCCGTCAGGTCAACGTGCGCGTGATCGCCGCCACCAACCGGGATCTCACCGAGTCGATTCAGGCGGGCCGGTTCCGTGAGGATCTCTACTTTCGCTTGAACGTCGTCCCCATCCGGACGCCGCCTCTGCGGGAAAGGCCGGATGACGTCCCGGATCTGGTCGTGCACTTCACCGAGCTCTACTGCCAGAGAGACCATCGCCGCCCCCGGCGTTTCTCGCCTTCGGCCCTCGGGCTCCTGAAGTCGCGTTCCTGGCCTGGAAACGTGCGAGAGCTCAAGAACCTGGTGGAGCGGGTTCTCATCATGACCGACGCCGATCCCATCGACGCGCGGGACCTCCCTCCGGAGGCGCGGGTTGAGCCGGCCGAAATCTCCGGCCGCGGACTCTCGCTGTCCACCCTTTCGGAGTTCAAGGAGTACGCCGAGCGCGAGTTCCTCGTGGCCAAGCTGCGGGAGAACGGATGGAACATCAGCCGGACGGCGGAGACCATCCGGACGCCCCGCTCGAATCTCTACAAGAAAATTGAGCACCACAAGATCTCGAGGGAGAGCGACGCTTGAGGGATAAATTGTGAATTGCGAATTGTGAATTGCGAGTAAGCGAATCTCGAAAACCGATATTCACAATTCACAACTGACCATTCACAATTCCCCTTCATGATTTCCCTTCAGGACTTCATCGACACCGGAGCGCTTCTCGACGGCCACTTCCGGCTCTCCTCGGGTTTGCACTCGGGCCGTTATCTTCAGTGCGCGCGCCTCCTGATGTGGCCGGCGCGCGCGGAGGCGGCGGGGCGCGATCTGGCTGACCGGATAGCCGAGTTCCGACCGGGCCTGATCGTCTCTCCGGCGATGGGAGGCGTCATCATCGGCCACGAGACCGCCCGCGCGCTGGGCATCCCGTTTCTCTTCGCCGAGCGCGTGGACGGCGCCTTCGCTCTGCGCCGGGGGTTTCGGCTGGAGCCCGGAGACTCGGTGGCCGTCGTCGAGGATGTCTTTACGACCGGAAAATCCACCCGGGAGGTCGTCGAGCTCTGCACCGCGGCCGGAGCACGGACCGTTGCCGCGGGCTCGATCGTCGACCGGGGAATGCCCGCGGGTGCTCTGCCTGTCGCGTCGCGCTCGCTCCTGTCTCTTTCGATTCCGGCCTGGCCCGAGGGTGAATGCCCGCTTTGTAAGGAAGGCAAGGCGGTGGAGACTCCGGGCAGCCGATTCGCAGCGGTAAAGCCCTAGCCTTCACGCGTTCGAATCCCGAACCTCGATTTTCAAGTCCGGAGTCCCGATACAATCTCCTCATGGAGCTCAAACGCATTTGCGTCTACTGCAGCAGCGCCGCGGGGAAGTCGAACCCGGTGGTGGATGGGGAGATTCGCTCGTTCGGCCGGGAGCTCGCCCGACGGGCCATCACGCTCATCTATGGCGGGTCCTCGCGCGGTCTCATGGGCGGTCTCGCCGACGAGGTGCTCGCGGCCGGCGGGAAAGTCATCGGCGTCATTCCCAAAGCTCTCGAGTCGCGGGAGGCGGCGCACCGAACCCTCACCGAATTGAAGGTAGTCGGGACAATGCACGAGCGGGAGCAGCTCCTCTTCGACCTCGCCGATGGATTCGTGGCCTTTCCGGGCGGCTTCGGAACTATGGAGGAGGTCATCGAGATGCTCACCTGGAAGCAGCTCGGCATCCACGGCAAGCCGATCGTATTCGCCAACATCGGCGGGTACTTCGATCCTCTCCTCAAGCAGTTCGATCTGGCCATCCAGCACAAATATGCCCGGCCCGAAGACAAGATCCTCTACGCCGTGGCCGAGAATACCGAGGCCATCCTGACCTTTCTCGAGGGGGCGCCGATCCTTTCGCGCCGGCCGGGGGATTGGGCATAACACGTCGCCTGCGCGGAGTTGGTCGATCTGCGCCCGATGGGCGCACCGGCGGTCCGCTCGGCCGGATGCGGCCTCGACGGCCCGCCTGATC
>DATFTF010000365.1:0-11664 GCA_035262245.1 Thermoanaerobaculia bacterium | reverse complement strand
GCGGCAAAGATGAGGCCGGGCGCCTTGTTGGAGTAGTAGCGGCCGTTCCAGACGGACTTGTCCATCGTGTTTCCCAAACGGGGAAGCACAGGATCGATCGAGAACGTGCCGTGATCCACCCAGGCCACCACGGCCTCCAGGCGCGTGAGCTCGTTGGGGTTGTTGTCGGGCGGCACAAAACCGGTGAACCACACGGCCGACAGGGCGAAGGCGAAGAGGAGCGTGCTCCGAGGCCGCATCCGACGATGCTCAGGAAGTCGCGGGAAGAAACAACACGAGGACCGGCGCGGCAAAGAGGAGCGAATCGATCCGGTCGTAGAAGCCGCCGTGGCCGGGCAGGAAAACGCCGGAGTCCTTGACGCCCGCCCCGCGCTTCCAGAGCGACTCGACTAAGTCGCCGATCTGGCCCGCCGTGGACGCCACCGCGGCGGCCAGCGCCGCCCTCGCCGGGCCGAGTTCCGGAAGGACCCACCACGCGCCGGCAGCGGCGCCCACCAGAGCGGCGCCGACGAAGCCGCCGATCGATCCCTCCCACGTCTTGTTGGGGGAGACCCGCGGCGCGAGCTTCCGGCGACCGAAGTTCTTTCCCGTGTAATAGGCGAAGGAATCGCAGGCCCAAACCAGCAGGAAGAGAAACAGGACGGCGCGCGGCGAGAACGCCCGCAGGGAGCACATGGCCGAAGCGGGCAGGGCGATGAGAAGAACGCCGAGCACCGTCGAGGACGCCCCGGAGAGCGCCGCAACCGGCTCGACGCCGCCGAAGAGAGGCGCCACGGCTGCCAGAAACACGACGGCCAGGAGGGCCTCGACCACGGCGGCGGCAGGCAGGCCCGCACCGAGGGCCGCCGGACGGCTCCACAACCAGGTGGCGACCGAGAGAACCGCGATGGCTCCCAGGAATCCCGGAGTCTTGGCCACCGGATGTCCGCTGCGCTCGGCCAGCCGGTAGAACTCCCACAGCGCGGCGAGCGCCACGAGCGCGACCAGGAAGTCGAAGGCGATCGGCGGAAGCAGAAAAAGGACCGCGAGAACGATGGGAATCGCGACCGCCGCCGCGATCTCCCTCTTCAAAGCCACGGGGGCTTCGCCTTACGCCTCACGCCTTTCGCCTCACGCGCGCGAAGCGCGTTACCCCGCCGCCTCGCCGCTCTCTCCGCTCTCCTCGGCACGGCCGCCGTCGATGACTCCCCCGTAGCGGCGCTCGCGCTTCTGGAAGTCGAAGATCGCCTCGAAGAGATGGACCTTGCGAAAGTCCGGCCACAGCGTCGGCGTGACCCAGATCTCGGAGTAGGCGATCTGCCAGAGGAGAAAGTTGGAGACGCGCATCTCTCCGCTGGTTCGGATCAGGAGGTCGGGATCGGGAAGCCCGGCGGTGAAGAGCCGCGAGCCCAGCGTCTCCTCGTCGATCTGCTCGGGCGAGAGGCGCCCCGCGGCGACATCGTTGGCCAGAGAGCGGCAGGCATCGACGATCTCGGTCCGTCCCCCGTAGTTCAGAGCGATGTTGAAGGCCAGCCCGCGGCAGGAGGATGTGGCGGCGAGGCCTTTGGCCAGCTCCTTCTGGACCGAGGCGTCGAGCTCGTTCATGCGGCCGACCACCCGGAACCGGATGTCGTTCTTCAGGAGGTTCGCGAGCTCCTTGTTCAGGTACTCCTTCAGAAGCGACATCAGGGTCACGATCTCGAACCGCGGGCGCTTCCAGTTCTCCACGGAAAACGCGTAGAGAGTCAGGGCGTCGAGCTCCAGACGGGCGCAGGTCTCGACCGCCTCCCGAACCGACTCGATTCCGGCCCGGTGGCCGGCCACTCGCGGCCAGCCGCGCTGCCTGGCCCAGCGGCCGTTCCCATCCATGATGATCGCCACGTGCCGCGGCAGGCGCGCGAGGTCGATGGAATCGAGAAGCGACCGCTCCGGCGTGCCTGTTTGCGCCAGCTGGTCCTTATCGATCACGAGGAGAGTTTAAGGGGAAATTGATCCATTGACCCATTGATTCATTGTCGGATTGAGCCGAGCAAGTCCATTTTCGACCCAATGCACCAATGGATCAATCAATCAATCATTTTCGTACGCGACGCGCAGGAGCGTCAGCCCCTTGGCCTCGGCCTTGGGAGCCAGCAGACGCCGGTCCCCGGTCGCCAGAAGCTCTGCCAGGCGATCGGCGGAAGCTTTGCCCCGGCCGACGTCGGCCAGGACGCCGCAGATCGAGCGCACCATCCCACGCAGGAACGCGTCGCCGCGCAGGATCACGCGAATTTCTTCGCCTTTCTCCTCGATGGAGACGGCGTGAAGCGTCCGAACGCCGGAGTCCTCGGAAGGTCGCCGCACGGCGAAGACGCGAAAGTCCCTTCGCCCCGGCAGCGCCCGGGCGGCCTCGGCCATCCGCGCCGGGTCGGCACGGCTCGTGATCGGAGCGACGAAGAGCGCCTCGCGCGGAGAGATGACCGGCGCGCGGCTCCAGCGATAGAGGTACTCCTTCCAGGCGGCGTCGCGCCGGGCGTGAAATCCCTCCGCCGCGCGGCGCACTTCCAGCAGGCGAGCATCCCAGGGCAGGAGCCCGTTGGATGCGTCGCGAACTCTCGTGTCCTCGAGCTCTCGCGGCAGATCGAAATGGACGACCTGGCCGTCGGCGTGCACTCCTCGATCGGTCCGTCCCGCGGCGGTGGCCCGCACTCGCCCTCCTGCGATCCGGCCGAGCGCCGCCTCGAGGACGGCCTGAACCGTGCGCGGCGCGTTCTGCTGGATCTGCCACCCGGCGAAATGAGTCCCCACGTAGGCCAGGCTGGCGCGGTAGCGGACCTTCACGCGCCGGCCCGGATCGAGCCGTGCAGGGCCCCGACCAGCGTGCGCGCGAGTAGAAGCGCGAAGGGAACATATTCGAGGGCGAGGATCATGCCGGAAGACACACCGGGGAGCGGGTAGAGCAGTGCGTAGGCCAGGGGCGCGGCAAGCGAGAGGAAGAGGAATGCCGGCTCACGTTTGAGCGCCGCGAAGGGAAGGATCCAGACCAGGTACCAGGGGTGGAGCGTCGGCGAAAAAAGCAGCAGCGCTCCCACGGAGGCCAGAACCGCGCCCTCCAGATCCTCGACCCGGCGCCCGATGACGACGAGGAGGAGGGCCAGGACTCCGGCGAGCAGGGCCCGAGCGAAAAACGCCGCATAGAAGTAAGGGAAGAGCGCCTGGGACCAGGCCGGGTCGTGATGGCGCTCCTTCCAGTCGATGAACACGTCTTTGGCCGACTCCGGGAGACTTGTCGCCTCCATCAAACGCACGGCGGCCGGATACAGCACCGAGTTGAAGTCCCAGCGCAGGGAAAACTGTCTGAGATCCCCCGCCGGACTGACGCCTGAGCGCGTCGCGGCGAGCCACACGGCTGCCCCGAGCAGGACCGAGGCCGCCAGCGCGGCGAGCCGTCCGCGGCGGATAAGCGGAATCGCAGCGGCGATCGACACGTACTTGGTCAGAACCGAGGCCGCGAAGGCGAGTCCGGCCGCCACGCGGCGACCCGAGCGCACGTACAGGAGCGCGGCCAGAAGCAGCGCCACACCAAGAGAGTCGAGATGCCCCTGTCCGGCGATCTCCGTGATCGGAAGCGGGTGAAAGGCATAGAGCGCGGCGGCGAACGATCCGCCTGCGCTGAAAAGCAGGCCGACGACGGCGACATCCGCGGCCGCCAGGACCGCCTTCAGGGGGAACAGCCCGAATCGTCCGAACACGCGAAACACCGCCTGGGCCACCGGCGGATAGACGGTGCGAATCTCCCGATGGGCCAGTTGGGCGCGCAGATTGCTGGACAGCCCCCCGAGGGCCGGATCATCCGGCGCGTACCGGTAGGGAGAGATTCCGTGGCGGGACACCTCGCCGTCCCACAGGTAGCGCCAGACATCCTCCGAGAGATCGGGAGCTCGGAAGAGAAGTGTGGCGCGCAGGAGCGCCGCGGAGAGCAGCAGGAAGCCGCGTCGGGAAGCGGATAGACTTCGGGCAGCCAGAAACGAGACGGCGGCACCCAAGAGGAACAGGCCGAGATACGACGCGAGATGCCGGCGGGCATCCGGGAGAAACAGAAAGCTCAGCGCGACTGCCTCCCCGCTCAAGACGAGGAGCCAACGACCCAAAGCCTCATGGCCAGCGAACCTGCGCAAATTGCGACCCTGGTCGCCTATTACGTGATCCTCACGGCTCTGGCGATGTACGGAGCCCATCGCATGATGATGGTCTGGCTCTACTATCGGCATCGCCGCAACGTCCCGATGCCCGCCGGCGAGCTGTGGCCGCTTCCTCGTGTCACCGTTCAGCTTCCGCTCTTCAACGAAGTCTACGTCGCCGAGCGCCTGATCGAGGCCGTTACACGGATGGATTACCCGCGCGAGCTTCTCGAGATCCAGGTCCTCGACGATTCGACCGACGACACCCGTCAGGTTGCGCGGGCGGCCGTCGAACGGCACCGGGCCATGGGATACGACATCGTGTACCTGCACCGGGAAGATCGCCAGGGTTTCAAGGCCGGGGCGCTGCAGGCGGGCATGGAGAAGGCCCGGGGGGAATACCTCCTCATCTTCGACGCCGACTTCGTGCCGGTCCCCGATGTGCTCCGCAAGAGCCTGCCGTACTTCGCCGACCCGCATGTGGGGATGGTCCAGGCTCGCTGGGAACACCTGAACCGCGAATTCTCCCTGCTGACCCATATCCAATCGATCCTCCTGGACGGGCACTTCGTCATCGAGCACACCGCGCGGCACCGGTCCGGCCGCTTTTTCAATTTCAACGGCACGGCCGGGATCTGGCGCCGGCGCTGCCTGGAAGAGGTCGGCGGCTGGCAGTCCGACACTCTGACCGAAGATCTCGACGCCTCCTACCGCGCCCAGCTCGCCGGGTGGAAGTTCGTGTACTTGAAGGATCTCGCCGTCCCAGCCGAGCTTCCGGTGGACATGAACGGCTTCAAATCCCAACAGCACCGGTGGACCAAGGGCTCGATCCAGACGGGCAAGAAGCTCCTGCCGGCGGTTTTCCGAAGCGATTTTCCCTGGAAGGTGAAGATCGAGGCCTTCTTTCACTTGACCAACAACTTTTCCTACCTGCTGGTCATGCTCCTGGCGCTTTTGATCGTTCCTTCCATGGTGATCCGCGAGCGGATTGGATGGAGGCGGCTGATCCTGCTCGACTTTCCCCTCTTCTTCGGCGCGACCTTCTCGTTCATCGCCTTCTACTTCTCCTCCCAGCGGGAGATCGGGCGGCGGCTGCGGACGACCCTGCGATACCTGCCATTCCTGATGTCCTTCGGGATCGGGCTTTCGCTCAACAACTTGCAGGCCGTCATCGAGGCACTCTTCAACCGCCAGACGGAGTTCACGCGCACGCCCAAGTACAGGATCGAAGGGGTGCGGGGAGAGTGGCGGAGCAAGAAGTACCGGGCGGCCCGCAACTTCTCCGCTCTGGGCGAGGCAATGCTCGCTGCGTATTTCCTGGTGGCCATCGGCGTCTGCGTCAGGGAGAATTTCTGGATCGGGATTCCTTTTCTCTTCATCTTCTTCAATGGGTTCGCCTATACCGCGATGCTCTCGCTCCTTTCCCGGTGGAGTGGACGGCGCGCTCCCCTTCTGCCCACGCGCGCGCTGGCGGGCGAAACCGGGCGTGGTGCTTAAAGCGTAATCTCACCCAAGATGGCGGTGAACGCTCGGGATCCCGTATGCGGGATGTCCGTCGACCCCGGGGCTCCGGCGGCGAGCCGGATGCACCGGGGCACGAAATACCTTTTCTGCGCTCCGGGCTGCGCCGCAGCCTTCGACCGCCAGCCGGAGAGGTATCTCGATTCGTCCTTCAAGCCTGCGGGCATGCCGGCCGGTGGACAGCGAGGCCGTCAGCCGAAGCTGCCCATGTTTGAAGACGCTTCCAAGGTTCGCGGCGCTCCTCATGCCTCGCGCCTCTCGCAACACGCCTCACGCCTCCCGCCTCCCGACCGGCCGGGCACCCGGGTCTCCCTGTCGGTCGAGGGCATGCACTGCGCTTCCTGCGTTTCGACGATCGAAACAGCCCTTTGCGCCGTCCCCGGCGTCGCCGCGGCGTCGGTCAACCTGGGGACGGGGCGGGCCGACGTGGAGGGAGAAGCGCTCTCGACAGCGCGCCTGATCGAGGCGGTCAAGGCCACCGGCTACGACGCTCGTCCGGCCGAGGACCTGTCCCCCGCCGCGGACCGCGAACGGAGCGAAAAGGAGACCCGAGAGATCCTGGTGCGCACGGTCCTGGCCGCCGTCCTCACCCTGCCGGTTCTCATCCTCTCGATGGCCGACGTGCGATTCCCGGCCCGCGATTTCGTGCTGCTGCTCCTGACGCTGCCCGTCTACCTCTGGGCGGGATGGCCGTTCCTGGCCGGAATGGTCCGGACGCTCGCTCACCGCACCGCCAACATGGACACCCTGATCGGAATGGGAACGACCGCCGCCTTCCTGCTCTCGATCGCGTCGACCCTTTTCCCCTCGACGGTGGCGCAGGCGAGCCACGGCGGCATGGCGCCGGTCTACTACGAGGCCGTGGGCGTGATCCTCACGCTCGTCTTGCTGGGGCGGTATTTCGAAACGCGCGCGCGCGGCCGCACCTCGGCGGCCATCCGCAAGCTCCTGGACCTCGCTCCGCGCAAGGCTCGCGTTCTCCGGCGGGGGCTGGAAGTGGAGACTCCGCTCTCCGAGGTCGCCGTGGGCGACCGGCTGCTCGTCAAGCCCGGCGACGCCGTCCCCGTCGACGGCGTGGTCGTCTCCGGATCCTCCGCCGTCGACGAGGCCATGGTGACCGGTGAGTCGATTCCGGTCGAGAAATCCGCCGGGGATGCCGTCATCGGCGGGACGTTGAACGGCCAGGGCGTTCTGGAGATCGAGGCCCGCGCCGTCGGCAGCGAAACCGCGCTCGCGCGGATCGCGCGCCTGGTCGAGAGAGCGCAGGCCTCCAAGCCGCCGATCCAGAAGCTCGCCGACGCGATCGCCGGAGTCTTCGTGCCGGTCGTTCTCATGCTCGCCGTGGCCACCTGGGTGATCTGGTTCGTCGCCGGCCCCTCGCCGCGATGGCTTTTTGCAACCGTGGCCACGGCCTCGGTGCTGGTCATCGCCTGTCCCTGCGCGCTGGGACTGGCGACACCCACGGCGGTCCTGGTCGGTACGGGCCGGGGAGCCCGGTCGGGCATCCTCTTTCGAAACGCCGACGCTCTCGAGCGCTCCGGCAAGTTGACGATCGTCCTCCTGGACAAGACCGGGACGGTGACCGAAGGCAGGCCGCGGCTGACCGATCGGGTCCGCCTGGAGGGATTCTCCGATCGAGAGATCCTCGGCCTGGCCGCGGCGCTGGAGCAAGCGTCCGAGCATCCCTTCGCGCGCGCCCTGGTCGAAGCGGCGCGAGCCAGGCAGTTCGATCTGCCGGCGGTCAAGACCTTTCAGTCGCGTCCCGGCCTGGGCGTGGAAGGGGCCGTCGGAGGCCGCGCCGTCCTCGTCGGCAGTCCGCGGCTCTTCGAGCAGGAAGGGATCGCGCTCGGTTCACTCTCCGAGGAGGTCGAGCGTTTTTCCACCGAGGGCAAGACCCCGCTTCCCGTCGCCCTCGACGGACGCATCGCGGGTCTGCTGGCCGTCGCGGATCGAGAGAAACCTTCTTCCGCCGAGGCCATCGCCCGGTTGAAGCGTCAGGGGCTCAAGACCGCGATGCTGACCGGTGACCGCGCGGCGACGGCCCGCGCCATCGCCGCCCGGGTGGGGATCGATGAAGTCTTCGCCCAGGTTCTCCCCGCGGACAAGGCCTCCAAGGTCAAGGATCTTCAGAACAGGGGCGAGAGGGTCGCGATGGTCGGGGACGGCGTCAATGACGCGCCCGCTCTGGCTCAGGCGGACGTCGGCATCGCCATCGGCGCAGGAGCCGACGTGGCCATCGAGGCGGCCGACGTGACGCTGGTGGGAGGCGATCTGAAGCTGCTCGCCGATGCGATCGGCCTCTCCCGGGCGACGCTGGCGACCATCCGGCAGAACCTCCTGTTCGCGTTTCTGTACAACGTGCTGGCCATTCCGATCGCGGCCGGCGCCCTCTACCCCGTTTTTCACTGGATGCTCTCGCCGATGATCGCCGCGGCGGCGATGGCGGCTTCTTCGGTCTCCGTCGTCTCCAATAGTCTCCGCCTGGCGCGGCGGCCGCTGTGAGCGGCATTGTGCTCGCGGTCCGCCTTCCGCCTTCCGCCTCTCGCCTTCCGACCGCATTGGCCCTGGTCTGGAGCGCCGACCGGATCGCGGCCGTGATTTTGGGGGCGGGCCTGTGCGTCTTTCTTTACCTCTTCTTTTTCGGAAAGCGCCGGGAGCTCGCCGCCCGCGCCGCCGTCGCCGGAAGCCAGGAAGCCACCATCGTGGTTTCCGGCGGATACAATCCAGATATTGTGGTGGCGAAGAAAGACGTTCCTCTGACGCTCGTCTTCGACCGCCGCGAGGACACCCCTTGCAGCGACGAGGTTGTTCTTCCGGAGTTCGAGATCCGCAGACCGCTGAGGCCGTTCGCCCGAACGGAGATCCGCGTCGTCCCCCGCCGGACCGGCGAATTCCCGTTTTCCTGCGGCATGAACATGCTGCACGGGAAGATCAAGGTGGTGGAGTAGGGGCGGGGCTTGTCCCCGCCCGCTGGCGGCCGCGAGGGCCGCCCCAACGGACGTCGAAGCGCTCGGCGGCGCGCCGGTAGAATCGATCCGTGGAACCGGCGGTTCGCGTCACCGAGATCTTCCGCTCGATCCAGGGGGAATCGACGCGGGCCGGGCTGCCCTGCGCATTCATCCGCCTGACCGGGTGCTCGCTGCGGTGCGTCTGGTGCGACACGGCCTACGCCTTCCACGGCGGGTCGGAGATGAGCGTCTCCGAGGCCGTCGACCGGGTCGTGCGGCTCGACACGGACCTCGTGGAGGTCACCGGCGGCGAGCCTCTCGAGCAAGACGGCGTCTATCCTCTGATCGACGCTCTCCTCGAGCGCGGAAAGACGGTCTTGATCGAGACCGGCGGCCACGTTCCGCTCGATCGCGTGAACCCTCGGGCCGTCAAGGTCGTCGACGTCAAGGCTCCGGGATCGGGCATGGAGAGCGCCAATCTCCTGGAGAACCTGGACCGGCTCGCGCCGCAGGACGAGGTGAAGATTGTGATCTCCGACCGGAAGGATTTCGAATGGGCCCTCGATTTCGTCCGCGCTCGGGACCTCGACAGAGGGCGAACGGTGATTTTCTCCCCGGTCTGGGAGGCCCTGCCCGCCGCCACTCTCGCCGAATGGATCCGTGACAGCGGACGCAACGTTCGCCTGGGTCTCCAGCTCCACAAGATCCTGTGGGGGGACGTGCCGGGGAAATAGCTGTCAGTTTTCAGCTCTCAGCTCTCAGCTCCTCGGGCCATTCGCTTCCGGCTGTAAGCTGAAAGCTGAGAGCTGTGAGCTATGAGAGCTATCGTCCTCCTCTCCGGCGGGCTCGACTCGGCCACATGTCTCCTGCTGGCGCGAGAAGACGGTTTCGAGACGCTCGCGCTCTCCTTCGACTACGGCCAGCGACATTCCATCGAGCTCGAACGGGCCAGGGCCCTGGCCGGACGCTACGGCGCCCGCGAGCACCGGATCGTCCGTTTGGACCTTCCCTCCGGCGGCTCTTCGGCCCTGACCAACCGAGCGCTCGAGGTTCCGCGCGACAGTCTCGGCCGTGAGGCGATCCCGATTACCTATGTCCCGGCCCGCAACACCCTCTTTCTCTCGCACGCGATCGCCTGGGGCGAGGCGGCCGGGGCCGGCGACATATTCATCGGCGCCAATGCCCTCGACTACTCGGGCTATCCCGACTGCCGGCCGGAGTTCCTCGAAGCGTTCGAGACGGCGGCCAACCTGGGAACCAAGGCCGGCGTCGAGGGAGCTCTCGCGTTTCGGATCCGCGCCCCGCTCCTGCGCTTGACCAAGGCAGACATCGTCCGGCTCGGCGCCCGCCTGGGCCTCGACTTCTCCCTGACCACATCCTGCTACGACCCCTCCGTGGCGGGGAGGCCGTGCGGTCATTGCGACTCTTGCCTATTGAGGCAGAAGGGGTTCCGGGAGGCCGGGATTCCAGACCCTTTGGATAATATTTAGCCAGATAGACTTAGATTCATACACATCTAACTTGACATAGAGACACTCATATCGTATAGTCAGCCACCGGTCAGATGAGGATGGAAAACGGCGTTGCATTGAGGCGCTGTTGTTGCAGGCATCCAGTCGTCCAACCCACCTGCCCGCGGAAGGTGTGACATGCGGTTCGATCAACTCACCATCAAGGCCCAGGAGGCGATCCAGGAAGCCCAGCGCGACGCTCGCGCCCGCGGCAATGCCGAGTTAACCGCCGACCATCTGCTGCTCGCCCTCCTTCGCCAGCAGGATGGCGTCGTCGTCCCGATCCTCCAGAAGCTCGGAGCCGATCCGGCATCGCTTTCGCGGGAGATCGAATCCGATCTCGAGCGGCAGCCCAAGGTCTCCGGAGCTTCGGCGGATGCCGCGCCGACGCGCGAGCTGACTCGCCTTTTCGACCGCGCCTTCGAGATAGCACGGGATTTCGGCGACGAATATGTCTCGACCGAGCACTTCCTGGTGGCCCTTTCGGAGAACTCCGCGGGGAGCGTGGCCCGCCGCTTCACCTCTCGCGGAATCAACAAGGACGCGCTCTTAAAGGCGCTCAAGGAGGTCCGCGGCTCGACCCGCGTGACCGATCCGAACCCCGAGGACAAGTACCAGGCCTTGAAGCGCTACACGCGGGATCTCACCGACCTCGCCCGGCGCGGCAAGATCGACCCGGTCGTGGGCCGCGACGAGGAAATCCGGCGCGTCATCCAGGTGCTTTCACGCCGCACCAAGAACAACCCGGTCTTGATCGGCGAGCCCGGCGTGGGCAAGACCGCGATCGTCGAGGGGCTCGCCCGACGCATCCACATGGGAGACGTGCCGGAGGGCTTGAAGAACAAGCGCGTGGTGGCGCTCGATTTGGGCGCCATGATCGCGGGGGCCAAGTACCGCGGTGAGTTCGAGGACCGCCTGAAAGCCGTCCTGAAGGAAATCGAGGAGGCTCAGGGCTCGGTCATTCTCTTCATCGACGAGCTCCACACGCTCGTCGGCGCGGGCGCCTCCGAAGGATCGATGGACGCTTCGAACATGTTGAAGCCGGCCCTGGCCCGAGGGGAGCTCAAGGCCATCGGCGCCACGACCCTGAACGAGTACCAGAAGTACATCGAGAAGGACGCCGCGCTCGAAAGACGCTTTCAGCCGGTCTACGTCGAGGAGCCGTCCGTCGAGGACACCATCGCGATCCTGCGGGGACTCCAGGAGCGCTACGAGATCCATCACGGCGTGCGGATCACCGACGGCGCTCTGGTCGCAGCGGCGCGGCTCTCCCACCGGTACATCTCCGACCGCTTCCTTCCCGACAAGGCCATCGACCTGGTGGACGAGGCCGCGGCTCGCCTGCGTACGGAGATCGACTCTCTCCCGACGGAGATCGACGAAATCGAGCGCCGCATCCTGTCGCTGGAGATCGAGAAGCGGGCGCTCAAGAAGGAGAAGACCAAGGAGGCGGAGACGCGCCTGGAGGAGATCGAGCAGGAGCTGGCCGGGGAGCGGGAGAAGTCCTCGGGACTGCGCGCGCAGTGGTCCGCGGAGAAGGAAGCG
>DATFTF010000364.1:0-4365 GCA_035262245.1 Thermoanaerobaculia bacterium | reverse complement strand
ACTTTCTGGCTCGGCAACGCCCGCGGGCGCCGCGGCTACGAGATCCTCCGGCAGCTCGCCCGGTCCGACCCTTCCGACGAGCTCCGCAAGCACGTCACCTTCGCGCTTTCCCAGAGCCGGGAGCCGGAGGCGGTCGACACCCTGATCGGCATGGCCAAGAACGACCGGGCGTCCGAAGTGCGCAGCCAGGCGCTCTTCTGGCTCGCGCAGAAGGCGGGCAAGAAGGGGGCGGCCGCGATCGAGGAGGCGATCCGCGACGATCCGGAGACCGAGGTCAAGAAGAGGGCGGTCTTCGCCCTGACGCAGCTTCCCAAAGACGAAGGCGTTCCCGAGCTCATCCGCGTGGCCCGGACGAATCGGAACCCGGCGGTCCGCAAGCAGGCGTTCTTCTGGCTCGGCCAGTCGAAGGATCCGCGGGCGCTGGCCTTCTTCGAGGAGGTCCTCACGAAGTAAGGCGCGGGACGACTGCCTGCTCTACTTCGCCGGCTTCCCCTCCTCGTCGAGCAGCACGATGTCGCCCAGGTGAAGCTCCTTCAAGCCCGGCTCGATCTTCGCCCGGTCGCCGACCAGAAGCAGGATGGTCTTGTCCGGTCTCGCGTATTTCTGCGCCGCGT
Organism: Thermoanaerobaculia bacterium; assembly: GCA_035262245.1. Taxonomy (GTDB): domain Bacteria; phylum Acidobacteriota; class Thermoanaerobaculia; order UBA5066; family Gp7-AA6; genus DATFTF01. The sequence goes on along the minus strand of DATFTF010000364.1, from coordinate 3,751 downwards.
TGCGCGCCTGCTCGAGAGTGACATGCTCGGTCCGGTCGTACGTCTCCTGCAGCGTCGACACGGGAAGCGCGTCGACCCAGAGGTCGCCTACCTGGCCGGCGACACGCCCGAGCGTCTCGAACTGCTGCGCGTAGCCGCGCACGATCCGCGCCTTTTGGGACTCGAACTCCTCCTCCGTGATCGCCCTGGCGCCCGCGATCGCCTTGAGCTCCTTTTCGAACTCGACGACGGACTCCTTTGTCCTGTTGGTCTGAACGCCTCCCGCCGCATACCACACACCCTGGTCGCGGTACGGAACCAGAGTCGAGAAGACGCCGTAGGAGTAGCCCTTGTCCTCGCGGATATTGCTGTTCAGCCGCGAGCTGGCGCCCCCGCCCCACACCGCGTCGGCCACGGTCAGGGCGTAGTAGTCGGGGGCCGTTTGGGAAAGCCCCGGCAGTGACTGGCTGACGACCGTCTGCGCCGCGTCCTGGCGGTCGATCAAGTAGATGCGCCCGGCCGAGGCCGGCGACGCCGGTGGAATGGCCACGGCGGCCGGAGTCGGGACGGTCCAGGAGCCGAACGCCTTCGAGGCGAGCGTCTTCGCCTCCTCCAGGCTCACGTCGCCGGCGAAGACCAGGGCGCTTGCGCCCGGCGCGTAGCGGTCCCGATGAAAAGCGGCCAGATCCTCGCGGGTCAGGCCGGCCACGGTGGATGGCAACCCCTGCACCGCGCGGCCGTAAGGATGCCCGGAGCCAAACAGCAGCATGGCCCGCACGCGGCTGTTCACCGCGCCGCCGCTCTTGTCCTGCTGGGCGAGAGTGTCCAGCCGCAGCTTCTTCTCCCGCTCGATCTCCGACTGAGGGAAGGTCGGATTGCGAACGACGTCGGCGAGGAGGGCGACCGCCGGGTCGAGGTTGCGCTTCAAGACCTCGAATCCGATGCGGGAGCTCTGCCTGCCCGTCTGCACGTCGAGCGACGTGCCCAGGTCGCCGAAGGCCGTCTCGATCTCGAGGGCCTTGCGCGTCGGCGTTCCCAGGCCGAGGGTGGCCGCAGTCAGAGACGCAACGCCGTCCTTCCCCGGCGGATCGGCCATGGAGCCGGCCCGAGCCGTCAGAGCGACCGCGACCTTTGGGAGCTCAGGGCGCTCGACCACGAAGAGCTCGAGCCCGTTGGGAAGTTTCGCGGACTGGACCTCCGGAGCATGGAACGGCGTGTCCGCCCCGAGGGCCGGCTGCCGGGATCGGTCGAGAGCGGCCTCCGAGGCCCGGCCCGATTTTTCGGGATGGAAGCGGACCAGGAGGCGATTGGGCGTGTCGAGCCATCGGGCCACCGCCTGCCGGACGTCCTCCGCCGTCGCCTTCAGGTAGCGGTCGCGGTCGAAATCGAACTTGCCCGGATCGCCCAGGTAGGTGTTGTAGCTGTTCAGGCGGTCGGCGATTCCGCCGAAGCCGCCGATGCGCTCGAGCCCCGTCACGAAGTTGAATTCCCACTTGGTCCGGGCGCGCGCCAGCTCCGAGGGGCTCGGCCCCTGACGCGCGAGCTTCCCGATTTCCTCCGTCACGATCCTCTCGATCTGCGCAAGACCCGTCCCGGGCCGGGCCGTGGCGATGACGGAGTAGAAGCTGGCGATCTCCGAGGACGCCTGAAAAGCGCTGACGTCCGAGCAGAGCTGGCGGTCGTACACCAGCGTCTTCTGGAGCCGCGAGGCGAGGCCATCGGTCAGAACGAGCGAAGCGAGGTCGAGCTCCGCGTCGCCCGAAGCGTAGAACGGCGGCGACGGCCAGACCATGTAGACGCGCTCCTGCGGGACGCGGTCGGCAGCCTCGACGACCTTCTCCCCGGAGAGGCTCGGCACCCAGCGCTCCGGACGGTCGAGCGGCGGCCCCGCCGGAATGTTGCCGAAATATTTCTCCACGAGCTTCTTCGCCTCCGCGGGATCGAAGTCGCCGGCGATAACCAGGGAGAGGTTGTTGGGCGTGTAGTAGCGGGCGAAGAACTCCTGGACGTCCTCCAGCGACGCGGCGGTGAGATCTTCCTGGCTGCCGATGACCGCCCAGGAGTACCCGTGGCCGGCGGGGAACAGATATTGCGCGATGAGATCGAAGGCGCGGCCGTAGGGTTGATTCTCCAGGCTCTGCCGCCGCTCGTTCTTGACCACCGCGCGCTGCGCGTCGAGATTTTCCTTGGTCAGGTGCTCGCCGAGCGTCGCCAGCCGGTCCGACTCGATCCAGAGGACGTATTCCAGGCTCCCCGACGGAACGGTTATGAAGTAGTTGGTGCGGTCGTTGTTGGTCGTCCCGTTGACGCCCCCCTCGAAGACGTTGGCGCCGGCCTTCTCCACCCTCCCCCAGTACTTGCCGGGCGCGTTCTTGGACCCCTCGAACATCTCGTGCTCGAAAAGATGCGCAAAGCCGGTGCGTCCCGGCTTCTCGTTCTTGGAGCCGACATGGAACCACTCGTTGACGTGCACGATCGGAAGCTTGCGGTCGACGTGCAGGATCACCTGGAGACCGTTGGAAAGCGTGTACTTCTCAAACTCGACCCTCGGCGCCGAGGCCGTGGTCGCCCCCGCCGGACCGGGCCCCGGCTTGCCGGGCGCCGCTGTCGGGCCGGCGGGGGAGGATGCGACGAGCAGCAGGGCAAGGCACGGCGCCAGGCGTCTGACCACTTTCACGTCTCCTCCTCGTCGAAACGGGCCGTCTGCAGCTCTTCCTACGGCAGCAAGGGGCCCGGGTTTCCGGACCGTCCCTCGAATCGGGCCTCTCGAATAACATACGCGCCGTGATTCTGGAGACGGCCCGGAAGGTCCTGGAGATCGAGGCGGACTCGATCCGGGAGCAGATTCGGAACCTCGGCGTCGATTTCGAAGGGGCGGTCGAGGACATCAGCGCCTGCCGGGGCCGTCTCTGCGTCAGCGGAATGGGAAAGTCCGGACTGATCGCGCAGAAGGTGGCCGCCACCCTCGCCTCGACCGGGACCCCCGCCTTTTACCTGCACGCCGCGGAGGCTTCCCACGGGGACCTGGGGATGCTGATGGAGGGGGATGCCGTCCTCGCTCTCTCCTACTCGGGGGAGACGGCCGAGGTCGTTCGTCTTCTGGAATTTGCCCGGTCGCGCGGGATCCGCACCATCGTCATGACCGGCGAGCCCGCCTCCTCGGTTGCCCGCGCGGCGGACCGCGTGCTTTCCGTCGCGATCTCCCGCGAGGCCTGTCCCCTGAACCTGGCGCCGACCGCCTCGACCACCGCCATGCTCGCGGTGGGCGACGCTCTGGCCATGGTCCTGTCCGAGAAGAGGGGTTTCGGCGAGGCCGACTTCGCGGCCCTCCATCCCGGCGGGGAGCTGGGGCGCCGGTTCCTCAAGGTCAAGGACCTGATGCGCACCGGCGCGCGGATTCCGAGAGTCCTCCGAGAGACTCCGATGCCCGAGGCCATTCACGAGATGTCGCGCAAGATGATGGGCATCACCGCGGTGGTCGGACCCGGCGGCGAGTTGGTAGGCGTCATCTCCGACGGCGATCTGCGGCGCCTGATCGAGAAGGACCTGACGCTCCTGACGCGGACTGCCGGCGACTGCCTGCAGCCGGATCCCCGAACGGTCGACGGCGAGATGTTCGCTTCGACGGCTCTCGCCACCATGGAAGAGAACAAGATCACGTCGCTCTTCGTGGTCGACGCGTCCGGCCTCTTAGTCGGCGCCGTCCATCTCCACGACCTGCTGTCGGCGGGGATCAGCTGACGCATTTGTGATTTGAGATTTGTGATTCGCG
>DATFTF010000363.1:0-2162 GCA_035262245.1 Thermoanaerobaculia bacterium | reverse complement strand
CTGCGCGATCAGATCGGGGTGCTATACCTGCGGGACGTGGCCCTCAAGGATGTCGATCGCGAGATCGACGAGAACTACCGGCCGCGCCCCGAGTTCTACCGCGCCGTCGCCGACCACATCGCCGGCATGACCGACAGCTACTGCAACGACGAATATCGCCAGCTCGTTACGGAATGATTCAAAATTCAAAATTCAAGATTCAAAATTGGGGGAAAGGCGTGCCTCCGACTTCAATCTTGAATCTTGAATCTTGAATCTTGAATTAGAGGTGATCATGAGCAAAGCCGAGACGCTCCTTCCGCCCGCCGCCTTCATCGACCGCGATCTCGAGGTCGTCGATCCCGAAGTGGCCCGCTGGATTCACGAGGAGAAGCGGCGCCAGAACGAGGGCCTCGAGCTCATCGCCTCGGAGAACTGGGTCTCGCGGGCCGTGCGCGAGGCGCAGGGCTCGGTCCTGACCAACAAGTACGCGGAGGGATACCCGGGCAAGCGCTACTACGGCGGCTGCGAGTTCGTCGACAAGGTCGAGTCGCTGGCAATCGAACGGGCCAAGCGCCTTTTCCAGGCTGAGCACGCCAACGTCCAGCCGCACTCCGGATCCCAGGCCAACATGTCCGTCTATCTCACCGCGGCGAAGACCGGAGACACGATCCTGGGCATGAATCTCTCTCACGGAGGCCACCTGACGCACGGCCATCCCCTCTCCTTCTCCGGAAAGGAATTCAAGGTCGTGGCCTACGGCGTGCGGCGCGAGGACGAGCGCATCGACTACGATGAGCTCGCCGCGCTGGCCCGGGAGCACCGGCCGCGCGTCATCATCGCGGGCGCTTCGGCCTATTCGCGGGAGATCGACTTTGCGCGGTTCGGACGAATCGCCGACGAGGTCGGGGCGGATCTCATGGCCGACATCGCCCATATTGCCGGGCTGGTTCTGGCCGGCCTCCACGTCTCGCCGGTTCCTCACGCGGCGTTCGTGACCTCGACGACGCACAAAACGCTGCGCGGTCCGCGCGGCGGGCTGATCCTTTGCCGGGCCGACCGGGCGAAGGACCTGGACCGCAACGTCTTCCCGGGCGTGCAGGGCGGCCCGCTGGAACACGTGATCGCCGCCAAGGCCGTGGCACTGGCCGAAGCGGAGACGCCGGAATTCCTCGATTACCAGAAGCGGATCGTCGAGAACGCCAAGGCCCTGGCCGAAAGTCTCCTGCGGCGCGGCTTCCGAATCGTCTCCGGAGGCACCGACAACCACATGATGCTCATCGACGTCGGAGCCCACGGCCTGTCCGGCAAGGCCGCGGAGAAGGCGCTCGACGGCGTCGGCCTGACGGTCAACAAGAACACCATCCCGTTCGACACACGCCCTCCCATGGTGGCTTCGGGGATCCGCATCGGCAGCCCGGCGGTCACCACGCGCGGCATGGGAGTGGCGGAGATGGACGCGATCGCGGGGGCTGTCGCACGGGTCCTCGAGGCGCCCGAAGATGCCGCGGTCGCCGAGTCGGTGCATCGGTCGGTGCGCGAGCTCTGCGCCGCGTTTCCGCTCTCGTGAGTCCGCGCCGCCGGATGGCGGTCGGCGCTGCCGCAGCGCTCGCTCTCCTCCTGGCGTGGCGCGCGGCCGAAGATCCGGTCGCCCGGCGAGTCCAAAGCGTGGCTGCCTTCGCGACCCGCGATCTCGCCGTGCGCCGCCTGGGAGGATCGTCCGCGGCCTTCGACCGTCGGTACTTCATCTTCCTGGAATCGGTACGGCGGAAGCTGCCGCCGAGAACCGCCGGAGTGGTCATCGCAACGCCCGCGTCCGGCGATCCCGCGCTCTACCTGGCGGCTTACACTCTGGCTCCCGTCCCCGTGGCGCTCTCGCCGGCGCGCGTTCCCCGCGCATGGCTTCTGGCGGTCTACGGTCCGGGGCGCCCGCCGGGCTGGAACGTGATCTCCGAGCTTCCGGGCGGCGCGCTGCTGGCTCCGGCGCCGTCTTGACCTTCTGGGCGGCAGCCGCCGCGGTCGGCGCGATTCTGATCGCGGTGTTTCTCGCCGGGCTCGCGCCGGCCGGAGCCCTCCTCCGATCCCGCTCCCCTGGACGCGCCGAACGCGCCGGCTGGAGCCTCCTCCTGGGAGCCGCGCTGCTCGCTCTCCAAACCGCGCTCGGCCTTCTGTTCGGGTTCGCC
>DATFTF010000362.1:0-3214 GCA_035262245.1 Thermoanaerobaculia bacterium | reverse complement strand
CGCCAGGTAATGAGTCCACAGCGCGGCGGCCGCAACGGCGGCCCCGCTCCAGAACCGGAGGCGCCCCGGCCGGTCTCGGAAGAGGAGCAGGAAGAGAAGCAAAGAGAAGAGCGCGAGCAGGCTGTAGGCGCGGGCCTCGGCGGCGTAGACCGTCAGGAGCGGAGAGCACGCGGCCAGCGCGAGGGTCCAGGATCCACCCTCCTTCCCCGGCAGAGCCGCCAGTATGACGAGCAGCAGCAGCAGCGAGGCGACGTATGGCAACACGCGGATCGCCAGATCCCAGTGGACGGCCTCCGCGAGCCGCACGAAGGGAATCTCCAGAATGTAGAAGAGCGGAGGACCGGAATCCCGGCGCAGGGCCTGGACGAGCCCGGCCAGGTGGAGGCGCGATATCCAGAGAGTGAAGAGCTCGTCGTGCCACATCGGGCGCGCAACGAGGAGCGCCACGCGGACAACCGCGGCTGCGACGATGAGGAAGGCCGGTCGGATCGGTCCGGATCGGTCGCTTTGGATGCGTCATTCTAGCCGGTTGGTTTCTCGACTCCGACAGAGATCCTGTCTGCGGATGTTGGCGCGGCCGCGGGGATGCCTTATCCTGAACCAACGCATGCCTTCTCCGAGTCCTGACGGTCTTTCGCGTCCCAGGTCTTAGGGGCGAGCTCGCGATTGCCGGCCAGCAACTCCGCGATCGTCCGTGACGTTCCCGCGGCCCCTCGCGAAACCGTGAATCGACTCGCGAGCGTCTGGGCGACGGTCGGACTCTTCGCCGTTCTCGTTCTCGCTGTCTACTCGGATCCACTCTTCGTGCGAAAGAACTTCGGAGGACGGGACCTTCTCGGGTACAACCTTCCGATCGAAAAGGCCGTTCACGACGCCTACGCGCGAGGACGATGGCCCCTCTGGATTACCGAGATTTCCGGGGGTCGGCCTCTTTTGGCCAACCCGAACGTCGGCGCGCTCTATCCTTTGCGGGCGCTTCTGGCCCTCGTTCCTTTCCCGGTGGCCATGCGCTGGCTCCCGGTCCTTCATTGGCTTCTGGCCGGCGCCGGAATCATCTTGCTCGTCCGCTCACTCGGCGGGTCGCCTACGGCGAGCTGGCTGGGGGCGGTGACCTACGTTTTTTCGGGGGTCGGCGTCTCGGAGGCCTACTACACGAATCATCACCCGGGCGTCATGCTGCTTCCCTGGATCGTCTGGGCCGCGACCCGAATCGACTGGCCCTGGAAGAGGCGGACTTTCGTTCTCTCGTTCCTGTTCGGGTTGGACCTTCTGGCCGGAGACGTGTTTACGATCGGGTGCGCGCTGCTGGCCGTTCTCTATCTGATCGTGTTCCAAACGCCGGGGCCGGCGCGCAAACGGGAGGCGGCAGCTCTCGCGGCTTCACTGGGGCTCGCGGCCCTCCTCGCGCTGCCGCAGCTGGTCGCGAGCGCTCTCTGGGTTCCTTTCACCGACCGCGCGGTGACTGGAATGACCCTCAACGAAGCGCTCCGGCTGTCCCTCTGGCCGCTGCGGCTGGTCGAGTGGATCGTTCCCTATCCTTTCGGTGAAAGCTGGCGGTTGGACGCGTACGCGGGCTGGGGGATCGCAGGCCGGACCGCCGGCTTTTTCCCGACCCTCTACGCGGGCGCCTTCGCCTGCATCGCGCTCTTCACGATCTTCGGATCCCGATCGACGGGGACGCGACTGGCTCGGTTTTGCGTTCTCGCCGGACTGGCCTTCGCCGTGCCCGGCAGTCTGCTGCCGGATGCTTGGAAGTCCTGGCGAGCGCCGGTCGCCCTCCGCCATCCCGAGAAGCTGGCGGTGCTCGTGGTGTTCGGCCTCGCGCTCTTTGCGGCCTTCGGCTGGGACCACCTGGTCGCGCAGGGCCGAGTCGTGCGCTGGCCTCTCGCCGTGGGTGGCGCTCTGGCCGTCCTGGCGCTCGCCGCCAGGCTCTTTCCGTCGGTCGCGGGTCGGGTGGCCGTCTGGATCTCGGGAGGGGAGGAGGTCGTCTTTTCGATCGCCGCCCGCCAGGTCGCTCCCACGCTCGCCGAAGGAGGTCTTCTCTGGATGGCCACGGTGGTCGCCATGGCGATCGCCACACGTCGAACGGATGGCTCCGCGATTCTGGCCCTCGCGCTCCTGACGGCAGTTCCGATTGCAGCCGACCGCAAGATCGGTCGAACCTTTCGCCAGGAGGAGGTTCTCGCGCCGACGGCCTTTGCGCGAAAACTCATGCGCTCGGATCCGTCCGGCCGATTCCGGACTCTCGCTCTGACCACCTCGCTCGCTCCCAGCCGCTGGGGCGGACAGGACGTCGAGGGCCTGGAGATCTGGCGGCGCAGCTGGCTCTATTTCACGCCCGCGCTGTGGAACCGCGGGGTCGTCTTCAATCAGGACGCCGACTGGGGAGATCTTTCGCGGATCGCCAGCCTGCGGCGGCTTGCGACGAGGGCGGCCGAGTTCTCCGATGCCGAAACCTTTTTCCAGTCCTTTTGTCTGCGGTGGGAAATCCGCTCCGGCGACGATCCCCGGCGAGCCGGCTACCGCCGCATCGGAGGGGATGCGCTGCAGGAATGGGACGAGCTCGAAGGAGCCAGTCCGGACCTCCGGCTCGTGTCGCGGTGGCGGGAGGAGACTTCGGCTCTGGCGGCGCTGAACGCGTTGCCGAGGCTGACGCCAGGCGAGATCGTCCTCGAGACGGGGAACGTGCGGTCGCTCGCTGCGGGAGGCGGTTCGCTTCGAATCCTGGAGAAGTCGCCGGAGCTCCTGCGGCTGGAGACGAGCGCGGCCGCACCGACCTGGCTCTATGTCCTGAGAGGCTACTTTCCCTACCGTACCATCCGGATCGACCGTGGAACGGTTGAGGCTGTTCCCGCCCAACTGGCGTTCTCCGCAGTCCCGATTCCTGCCGGAGAGCATCGGATCGAATGGAGAGAAGACTTTCCGGGCGGCGCGATTTCCCGCTGGGGCCCCGTGCTTTTTCTCGTGACGCTCGCGGCCGGCTGGAGGTCTCCACGCCGCAGGTTGCGCGACCATGCGTGACAAGCGGAAGATCCGGCTCACGGTTCTGGGATTCGGGCTCCTTCTGACGGTGGTCTATGCCGATCCTCTCTTCATGCACCGGAATTTTGCCGGCCGCGATCTGGTCGCTTACAACCTGCCGATGGAGAAGGCGATCCACGATGCCTACGCTCGCGGCCACTTTCCTGTCTGGATGCCGTACGTTTCCGGAGGC
>DATFTF010000361.1:0-3013 GCA_035262245.1 Thermoanaerobaculia bacterium | reverse complement strand
TGCTCCTTTCTTTTTTCTCCACGGTTCCGGCCCTGATCCTTTTCGGAAAAACGGTCGGTATGGCCGCGGCAGACCTCGCTCCGCAAGTCTCGCCGCTCGGGAGGCGGCTCGATCCGGGCCAGGCGGTCCGGCGGTGGCTGGGAACCCTCGTCGCCGTGGCCAGCCTGGGGCTGGCGCTCCTCTTCACTCTCCGAGGATCCGGCGGCAGCACGCCCGCCGACCGGTGGTCGGGACGGGCGCTGGAGGAAGTCGAGAGTTGAGCTCCCAGCCGTGACCCAGCCGCTGCGTGTCGCGGTCGCCCAGATCGACACCACCGTCGGGGACTTCGAGGGCAACGCGGAAAAGATCCTGAAGGCGGGGCGCGCGGCAGAGCGTCAGGGAGCGCACCTGGTGCTCTTTCCGGAGCTCGCCGTGTGCGGCTATCCCCCCAAGGACCTGTTGGAGCGGCGCTCTTTTCTTGCCGAGACCGAGCGCACCACCCGGCGTTTGACGGCGAAGACGAAGGACGCCGTCTGGCTGTTCGGATCGCTGGAGAGGAATCGAAAACGGGCCGGCCGGACCGTCTTCAATGCGGCGGTCGCCGCCCGCGACGGCCGCCTGGTGGGGACCTACCACAAGCGGCTCCTTCCCACCTACGACGTGTTCGACGAGGGCCGCTACTTCGAGCCCGGTTCTCGACCGCTGGTTCTGAACGTCCGAGGCAGCCGCGTCGGAGTCACGGTCTGCGAGGACATCTGGAACGACAAGACGTTCTGGCGGAGGCCGCTCTACAAGACCGATCCGCTCAATGACCTGCGCCGGTCGCGGGTCGATCTGCACGCCAACATCGCGGCGTCGCCCTGGACCCTGGGAAAGGACCGGCTGCGTCAGCGCATGATGAGCCAGATCGCGCGGCGGACGGGAGTCCCGCTCGTCTCCTGCAATCTCGTCGGAGGCAACGACGGACTGGTTTTCGACGGAGGCTCCAGCGCCTTCGACGACCGCGGCCGCCTGATCGCTCGCGGCAAGGCCTTCGAGGAAGACCTCTGGCTGATCGAGCTGCCGGGTGGCGCGGGTCCCCGGGGCGGGAAGGAGACGGACGTTGGCCAGATGCGCCGCGCCCTCGTGCTGGCGCTCTCCGACTATGCGTCCAAGTGCGGCTTTCGGAGCGCGGTCCTCGGCCTCTCCGGCGGGATCGACTCGGCGGTCACCGCCGCTCTCGCCGTCGAGGCCCTGGGGCCGGCAAGCGTCGTCGGTGTCGCGATGCCCGGCCCCTACTCCTCGGAAGGGAGCCTGCGCGATGCGCGGGATCTCGCCCGGAACCTCGGCATCCGTCTCCTGGAGATCCCGATCGGCCCGGTGTTCGAGGCCTATCGCCGGACTCTGGCCGCGGCCTTCGGCGAAGGAGACAGCCGGCCGGCGGAGGAAAACCTGCAGGCGCGGATCCGCGGAGCGCTCCTGATGGCGCTCTCCAATCGCTTCGGGCATCTCGTGCTCTCCACCGGCAACAAATCCGAGCTCGCCGTTGGCTACTGCACTCTCTACGGCGACATGGCCGGAGGCTACGCGCTCCTCTCGGACATCCCCAAGGCTCTCGTCTACTCGCTGGCCCACGACATCAATGCCAACCGGGCCGTGATCCCCTCCGCATCCATCGAAAAGGACCCGTCCGCGGAGCTCGCGCCGAATCAGAAGGACAGCGACACGCTGCCTCCCTATCCCGTGCTCGACCCCTTGATCGAAGCCCTGGTGGAACAGTCGCTGCCGGCGCCGGCCGCGGCCCGCAAGATCGGAATCTCCCCGGAGGCGGCCCGCGAGATCGCCGCGCGCTTGGATCGCAACGAGTACAAGCGCCGCCAGATGCCGCCCGGGCCGAAAGTCACCGGGCGGGCGTTCGGCGAGGGGCGCCGCTATCCCATCGCGCAGAAATTTCGCTTGTAGTGGCGCTCACTCCGCGCACCCGCCGAGAGCGGACCGCTGAGAGCTGATACTTTTCCCCAGTGATCTCTTCGGAAAAATACATCTGGAAGGAGATTCCGGGCTCTTCCCACGACCTGCTCCGGCGCCGCATCCTGGAGCTTCCACCGGGCCTGCGTTTGCTCGACCTCGGCGCCGCGGGCGGCCACCTGGGACGCGAGGTCCGGGACCGCTGCGCCTACCTGGCCGGCGTGGAGGCGGATCCCGGCGTGCCGGAGGCGGCCCGCGCCGTGTACGACGACTGGCGGCAAGCGGATGCCTTGAGCCCGCTTGCGTGGGACGAGCCCTTCGACGTCGTGATCTGCGCCGACATCCTCGAGCATCTTTCGGAGCCCGAGGTCCTCCTCGAGCGCATTCGCGGCTGGCTGAAGCCGGGCGGAACGCTCCTGGCCTCCATTCCCAATGCCGCCAATCTTTCCGTGAGGCTCGACGTGCTCCTGGGACGCTTCGAGTACGCCGAGCGAGGGATCTTCGACCGGACCCATCTGCGCTTCTTCACCCGCGCGAGCGCCCGCCGGCTGCTGGAGGGAAGCGGACTGGTCGTGCGACGCATCGACGCCACCGCCATGCCCTACGAGCTGGCCTTCCCGCTGATGTCGCGACAGCCTTTCGCGTTCGTGGCGCGGTCCTGGGCGCACGCCACCGCCCGGCTCTGGCCGACCCTCTTCGGTTACCAGTTCCTCTTCGAAGCGCAGCCGGCATGAAGGGCTCGGTGGTGATCCCGGCGTACAACGAGCGCGGCCGGATCGACGCCTGCGTCCAGGGGGTCGCCGACTGGATCGCGGGCGACCCGGCCCGCTGGAGCTGGGAGGTCTTGATCGTCGACGACGGCTCGACGGACGGGACGAAGGCGGCCGCCGAGCGCGCCGCGAACAAGGCGGGCCTTCCGGTGACGATCATTCGCAACGAGTTCAATCGGGGCAAGGGCTGCGCGGTCCGCACCGGAGTGCTGGCGTCGACCGGAGATCCGATCCTGGTCTCCGACGTCGACCTCTCGACACCCCTGACCGAGTGGGTCAAGCTGGCGACGCCACTGGCCACCCATCCGGTCGTCATC
>DATFTF010000360.1:0-3124 GCA_035262245.1 Thermoanaerobaculia bacterium | reverse complement strand
AGTCCAACGAGACGGAGGTACGCCGGGTGGCCAAAGAGCTCGACCTGCCGCTGGTCTGGGGAATCGCCACACCGGAGCTGGCGCGCTCCGTCGGCGATGTCGCGGCCGTGCCCACGCTCTTCCTCTTCGATCGCGACGGGAACCCTGCTCGCACGTTCTACGGCGCGACCCCGACGCTCCACGCCGAAGCGGAGTCGGCCATCTCCGTGCTCGTCGCTCCCGCCTCCTGAGGGGACTTGCTTCCTGTTCGATAATCGTGCGGCTCATGCCCGCACAATCGCTTCGGATCTTCAGGTCCGTCCTGTTTCTGGCGGCCGCGTCTCTGCTGACTGCGAATGCGAACGCCGAAGCCCAGGACCTCCCGGCCACGCCCCACTGGCCGGTCACCGACAACGCCCGGGCCTACAACCAGTACATTCTGGCGGACACGGTCAAGGAGCTGCGGCACTGGCAGAACACGATCCATCATCCGATCGTGATCTGGACCGACGCGTCGGTGCCCGCGGACACCGAGGCCTGGTGCCACGAGGTGTTCGAGCGTTGGCGCGCGGACCGCACCAACCTCGACGACGGCGCCGCGCTCTTCGTTCTGACCGAGGCGCGAGAGATCCGGCTCGAAGCGGGCCCCCGTCTCGCTCCGAAGCTGCCGCCCGACGCGGCGGAACAGATCGCCGGGATCGTCGCTGAAGTAGACCGCGCCGAGGACGCGGAGCACCGTAATCCGATCGTCTGGACGCTCTACGCCACGGACAAATTCAAGAAGTGGCTCGGACCGATTCCTCCCGAGCCTCCCTCGCCGGAGCAGCTCGAGCTCGATCGGCGGGCGCACCGGACCAACCTCGAAGCGCTTGCGGACGACATCAATGACGGCGATTACGCCGTCTTCATCGCGCTTGGGGCGGCCGTGCTGGCAGGGATCGTGTTCCTCATCATGCTGGTCAGGCATCCGCTCCTCACGCTGGAGGCGGTCCTGCTGGCCTCTGCCGGAGGGATCCTCGGCTCCGCGACCGGCGGATCGGGAAGCGGGGGCGGCGGTTTCTCCGGAGGAGGCGGATCGTTCGGCGGCGGAGGCTCGTCGGGCAAATGGTGACCGCGCGGTCGGCCGGAAGACTCCGGAGAGCGATCGACCGAAATGCGATCGAAGCGGCGATCGCCCGCATCCACACGGAGACGACCGGCGAGGTGCGCGTGATGATCTCCCCGTCCTTCTGGGGAAACGTGCGCAAGCGAGCCCGCCGCGCCTTCCGCGTCCTGGGCCTCCCCCGCGCGAAACAGAAGAACGGGGTCCTGATCTTTCTGGTTCCCCGGCGGCGCGAGGTCGTGATCCTCGGGGATGCCGGCATCCACGGGCGCGCCGGCGAGGACCTCTGGCGCGAGGCGCGCGACCGTCTCACCGCGGCTTTCGCGCGCGGCCTTTACACCGAGGGAATCGTCGAGGCGATCGAGACTGTCGGACGCGAACTCGCCATCCATTTTCCGGCTGGGGATACTCGGCCCGTCTGAACGCCCTCGGATCTCGACGCGTGTGCCCGGGAGGACGGGAGGCGGCCCGGGACCGAGGGCGGACTCGTCGTGGCTTGCCACGCGCTCGGCCGCCCGCTCACCGCGGTCGCCTCCCGGCAGACGGAACGTTAGGCGCTCACAGCCTTGGCCTTGTCGGCCGCGCGGCGACCCATTTCCTCCTCGGAGACGTCCTCGATGTGCGTCATCACGTGCCAGATGTGCCCGAACGGGTCAGTGATGGTTCCAGCGCGGTCGCCGTAGAACTGGTCCTCGACGGGACGATCGAGTTTTGCACCGGCCGAGGTCGCGCTCCGCACGATCTCGTCGACGTTCTCGACATAGAGGGCGATGCTCACCGGTGAGCCGCCGATGGTCTGCGGGGACTTGTGTCCCATCTCCGGCGACTCGTCCGCCAGCATGATGTGCCCGCCGCCGATGGCGAGATCCGCGTGACCGATCTTGCCGTCAGGCCCCGGCATGCGCATGACTTCCTTCGCCCCGAAGGCCTTCTTGTAGAAATCGATCGCCTTCGCGCCGCCGCGCACGATGAGATAAGGCGTTGGGGCTTCGTAACCGGCGAGAATGGGTTGGACCTTGGATTTCATGGCTCACTCCTTTGCCAAAGATACGAAAATGGGGGGCTGGAAAAACATGCAATCCCTATGCCTCGGGCGGCACGTGTGAATCGCTCTCCGTGCGGCGACATTCCACTCTAAACTCCGCTGCGAGACCGCCGGCGCAAGTATGACCATCCGGACCCTCGTGGACGTTCTCGCCGCCGCGGTTGCCTTCATCCTCGTCGTGCCCTGGATCTTCCGCACAATCCTCGCTTACCGCACGGTGCGACAGTCGGCGCAGCCGCGCTTCGATCCGATGGGAGAGGAAAGCTCCAACGCGCCCCAAGATATTTCCCGTTTCTTCGCAATACGGGAGAGCGAGCTCAAGCCGCTCGGCTTCGAAGTCCGCGGCCACTACCGGGTAGAACACCTGACCGGGAAACTCGATGCCTTCGCGCTCATGCTCGTCGCGCCTGCGGAAAAAATCGCCGCGCTCGTAATGGCCCTGAGGGTTCCACCGGGTCTCCCGGTCCGAAACTCCACGGCTCTTCATCTCGTAACGCGATACGGCGACGGCAGCGCCATCGAGACCATGAACTCGGAGCGTCTCCGGCCGTTTCCACCTCCTCGAGGCCGGTCGGTGGCCCAGCTTCCGAGCGTTCCGGATGCGCCGACGCTGCTGCGCGTGCATCGCATGCTCGTGCACGCTAGAGGCGACGCCTCGCCGCGGACGCTCCGCCCCGCCGGCGCCAACGCGGAGGAGGATTCCGCGCTCGCGGTGTTCTCGATGACCGAGGAGATGAAACGTCAGGCGGAGGCGGGATGGATTCGTCTCGCGGAGGACTTCCGGTTCTACCGCCCGACCTGGAAGGGCGCCGCCATCCTCTCGTGGAATCGCCTCTGGCCGATCACAACGGTCCGGCTCGCCCGACTCCGCGCGCGCGAGCGCCATCTTCTCTCAGCCGCACAGGCGGCAGGGACGAAGCCCGATGCGCAGGTGGCGCCGTCATGACCATGTACGCCGCTCTCCTGCGCGCGATCAACCTCGCCGGAAAGAACCAAGT
>DATFTF010000359.1:0-7795 GCA_035262245.1 Thermoanaerobaculia bacterium | reverse complement strand
CGCCTTTCGCTCATGGGGCTTCGCGCGGGGCGGAACCGGAGCGATCTCCAACGCGATCGCCGACGCCGCCCGCGAGGCGGGAGTCGAGATCCGGTCCGAAGCCTCGGTCTCCAAGATCCTGGTCCGCAACGGAAGAGCGACGGGTATCGCTCTCGCCGGAGGCGAGGAGATCTCCGCCGCGGTCGTCGCTTCGAGCGTCGATCCGCGGCTGACGTTCTTCACAATGCTCGGGCGCGAGCACCTGCCGACCGAATTCGTCGAGGACCTCGAGCGCTACAAGTTCCGCGGCTCTTCGGGAAAGGTCAACCTGGCCTTGGACGCGCTGCCCGACTTTCGCTCGCGGCCCGGCCCCGGAAATCACCTGCGCGGCGCGATCTCGATCTCACCGAGCGTCGACTACATGGAGCGGGCCTACGACGACGCCAAGTACGGACGCTATTCGCGGCGGCCTTATCTCGACGTGGTCATTCCGAGCCTGACCGACCCGTCGGTCGCGCCTCCGGGCAAGCACGTGATGTCCTGCTTCGTCCAGTACGCGCCGTACCACCTCAAAGACGGTGACTGGGACTCCGAGCGCGAGCGATTCGGGGACACGGTGATCGCCGCGCTCGCCGAGCACGCGCCCAACATCCGCGACATCATTCTCCACCGGCAGGTCCTGACGCCGCTCGATATCGAGCGGATGTTCGGCCTGACCGAAGGCAACATCTTCCAAGGAGAGCTGACGCTCGAGCAGCTCTTCTTCCTGCGCCCCGCGCCGGGCTGGGCCCAGTACGCCACCCCCGTGCGCGGTCTCTACATGTGCGGCTCGGCCACGCATCCGGGCGGGGGGATCATGGGCGCCCCGGGACGCAACGCGGCAACCAAGGTGTTGAGAGACTGGAAGCGGCTGTGACCGCCGCGAGCGTCGCCAGAGGCAGCTGTTCGTGACGGAAGCGCGGGACATCGTCGTCATCGGAGCAGGTCACAACGGGCTCGTCGCAGCGGCGGCACTCGCGCGGCACGGACTGCGACCTCTGGTTCTCGAGCGCCGCGGGCAAATCGGGGGCGGGATTGTCACCGAAGAGATCCATCCGGGTTTCCGCTGCCCGACGATCTCGCATCTGGCGGGACCGCTCGCGTCCTCCGTCGCGCGCGAAGTGGATCTGGCTCGCGAAGGGCTCGAGATCCTCAAGCCCGAGGTGCGGGTCTTTGCTCCCGGACTGGACGGCTCGGCGCTGCTCCTCTACGACGACCCGGCGCGCACCGCGGCGGCCCTCGGGCAGCGCAACGATGAGGAGGGGAAGCGCTACCTGCGGTTCCACGCGAGGCTCGAGAAGTACGGGCGCCTCTTCGCCCGATACGCGAACATGACGCCTCCGGACATCGAGGCGCCGGGGCTCGACGAGCTCTTCGAGGGCTTGCGGCTCTCTCGGGGATTCCGGCAGTTGGCCCGCGCCGACGCTTTCGCGCTCCTGCGCTGGCTCCCGATGGCCGTGGCGGACCTGGTCGGCGAGTCCTTCGAGACGGAAAGGCTCCGCGCCGCGGTCGCGGCCCGGGGAACCTGGGGAATGTTCGCCGGTCCCTGGTCGGCCGGCACGGGCGCCAATCTGCTCCTGCAGACGGCTTTCGATTCCCATTCCGCAGGACCGGCCGCCTTCGTGCGCGGCGGACCGGGAGCGCTGGCCGGGGCTCTCGCGGGCGCGGCGCGGCGAGCGGGAGTCGAAATTCGCGCCGACGCGGAGGTCGCGCAAATCTTGGTCCGCGACGGAAAGGCGGTCGGGGTTGCGCTCGCCAGTGGCGAAGAGATCTCGGCCCGCGCCGTGGTCTCCAACGCCGACCCGAAACGAACCTTCTTAAGGCTCATCGAGCCGACCCATCTCGATCCGGACTTCCTCACGCGGCTGCGCAACTACCGGTCGACCGGGACCGCGGCGAAGGTCAATCTGGCTCTCTCCGCGCTGCCGATTTTCCGAGCGCTCGACGGGAACGCCAATGCGGCTGGCGTCCTTGCGGGGCGCATCCACATCGGCGACGACATCGACTCCCTCGAGCGCGCGTTCGACGCCGCCAAGTACGGCGACTTCTCGGCGCGACCCTATTGCGACGTCGCAATTGCTTCGGTAGCGGATCCTTCCCTCGCCCCGGCCGGCGCGCACGTGCTCTCGGCGTGGGTGCAGCATGCGCCTTATCGTTTGAAAGAGGGGAACTGGCACGAGCGCCGCGAAGCCTTGGGGGACGCCGTCGTCGCGACGCTCGCGAGTTACGCGCCGGGACTGGAGCGGCTCGTCGTCGCCAGGCAGGTCCTCGTGCCGCCGGACCTCGAGGAAGTTTGCGGTTGGACGGGCGGCCACGTCTTCCACGGCGAGCCCGCGCTCGACCAGCTCTTCACGATGCGGCCGCTGTTGGGCTGGGCGCGCTACCGCACGCCGATCGCGGGGCTCTATTTGTGCGGCGCCGGGACGCATCCCGGCGGCGGAGTCACGGGAGCTCCGGGAGTCAACGCGAGCCGCGAGATCTGGAAGGATTGGAGAAGGTAGCTCACAGCTCACGATACGCGACACAAAACATATATTGTTAGGCCGGTGAATGAATCAACAGCAGAACGGGGCCCTTCGCAGCGCGACCAAGTTTCGCGGACTGGATCCGCGAAACGACTCGCGTTGCGGGAGCCGGAGCGGAGCTTCGGGATCAGCCCAGCCGTCGAGCCCACAGGCGAGCGGCTTGGCGGTGTGCGCGAAGCGCGCAGATCCCGAAGCGCAGCGGAGGCGACTGGCCTAGGAGGCTGTTGCCGCCTGCGCCACGCGGTCATAGGCCGCGGAGAGCGCCTCGGCGACTTGCTCCGCCGTGCGCCCTTCGATTTCGTTGCGCTGGAGGAGAAACAACAGCCGGCCGCCGCCCAGGATCGCCACCTGCGGAGAGGAGGGGGGGAAGTCCTCGAAATAGCTGCGCGCCCGCGCGGTGGCCTCCACGTCCTGACCGGCGAAGACTGTGGCCAGCTTCTTGGGAGCGGCAGGGTGACGCAGAGACAGAGCCACGCCGGGCCGAGCCACGCCCGCCGCGCATCCGCAGATCGAGTTGACCACCAGCAGCATCGGTTCGCCGGAGGCGGCGATCTCGCGATCGACGGCTTCGGGCGTCTTCAGCTCCTGAAATCCCAGGCGCCGGAGCTCCGCGCGCATCGGCTCGACCATGAGTTCGGGGTATGGCATACGTCCCCCTCGGGGCGGGACCGGACCCGCCCCGGGAACCTATATCCTATCCGCGAAAAGCCTTTAGCCCGGATTATTCATGGGCACCCAGCCGGAACACGCGCAGGTCGCTGAGCCGGAGCCGTCTTCAAAGATGGATTCTTGGACGAGCCGGATGCACGATGTCCGCGACAGAGATTTTTCGTCGAGGCGAGGAAGCGCGACGACGGCGATGTCGAAGCGCATCGTCGAGGAGCGCTGACGACGCATTCGGCGGAAAAGATCCGAGCGGCGGCTGGAGTCGTTCATGAATAATGCGGGCTAATGGAGGCCACCGTGAAATGGACTCGTCGCCGCCTCGTCCTTTCCGCCGGAGCCGCGGCCGCCGCAGCGCTCGTGCCGCCGCGCCCGGCGTCCGCAAAGGCGCCGGAAGCGCCGCCGCTGCCGCCGCCGTTGAAACCGGAAGTCTTCCGCGAGCGGCAGGCGCGTCTGCGCGCGGAAGCGAAGAAGAGCGGATGGGACGGCCTTTTCCTGACCCCCTCCACCAACCTCGACTACACCGCCAACCTGGCCATCGGCCGGAGCGAAAGGCTGACGGCGCTCCTTCTCTTCACCGACGGACCGACGGTGCTCGTGACTCCTTCTTTCGAAGAAGCCAACCACAAGCGGTCCGCGGTGGTCGACGACGTGAAGGTCTGGCGCGAAGACGAGGATCCGTTTGCCGTGGTCGCCTCTCTCTGCAAGGGGAAGAAGACGATCGGAATCGAAGGATCGACCGCCTACGCGACCGCGGCGGCGCTCTCCACGGCCACCGGACTCGCCCCCGTCAACGCCGTGGACATCTTCGACGCCTTGCGCATGGTCAAGTCGCCCGAGGAGCAGGCCTTCATCAAGGACGCCGCCAAGCGCACTGTTCTCGCGATCGCTGCGACGCACCGGCGCCTCGCGCCGGGAATGACGGAGAGCGCCGCCGCCACGATCCTGGAAGAGGAGTACGGCCGGCTGGGCGTGCACGGCGGAGGCCTCGTCCAGTTCGGCCCATCCTCGGCCTACCCCCATGGCGCGCCCGCCGAGCGGCGGCTGGAGAAAGGGGACGTGATCCTGATCGACTCGGGATGCAAGGTCCGCGGCTACAGCTCCGACGTCACCCGGACGGTGGCGTACGGGAAGGCCTCCGACGAGTTTCGCAAGGTCTATGACGTCGTCGACCGCGCCCAGTTGGCCGGAACGCAGGCGCTCAAGGCCGGAGCGATTCCGGAAGAGGTGGATCGGGCGGCGCGCAAGGTCATCGAGGACGCCGGCTACGGCCAGTACTTCACCCACCGCCTGGGGCACGGGCTGGGGATGGACGGGCATGAGCAGCCCTATCTCGTCCACGGCAACAAGAGGCCGCTCGTCGCCGGTAACGTCGAGACTTCCGAGCCCGGCATCTACATGGTCGGCAAGTTCGGCGTCCGCATCGAGGACGACTACGCCGTGGGAGAGACCGGCCCGGTGAGTCTCTCGGTGCGCCCGGGCGAGATGGTGGTGCTGGAGATCTGATCCGAAAGCGACAGGATCTCTTGAACGCCGAAATCACAAATCACAAATCGCAAATCACAAATCGTCTGGTGTCGCTCGACGTTTTCCGCGGACTGACGATCGCGGGAATGCTGGTCGTCAACACGCCGGGAACCTGGAGTCACGCTTTCGCCCCGCTTCTTCATGCCGAGTGGCACGGCTGGACCTATACCGACACGATCTTCCCCTTCTTCCTCTTCATCGTCGGCGTGTCGATGGCGCTGTCGTTCGGAAGGCGTGAAGCGGAAGGAGGGAAACGAAGGCTCCTCCTTCACACGCTTCGACGAGCACTGATCATTTTTCTGCTGGGATTCGGGATCAACTGGCTTTCGGTGCTGCTCTTCCACAGGGCGCACGTTCGGATTCCCGGAGTGCTCCAGCGGATCGCGGTCTGTTATCTCCTCGCCGCGCTCATCTATCTGGGACTCGGGCGCAAGGGTCTCCTTCCCGCCGCGGCGGTGCTCCTTCTCGGATACTGGGCGCTTCTTGCGCTCGTCCCCGTGCCCGGTTACGGCCGGGGGCGGCTGGACGTCGAAGGAAACCTCGCGGCCTATGTCGATCGGGCGGTCCTCGGCCCGCACACGTGGAAGCACGATCCCGGCTGGGACCCCGAAGGCTTGCTCTCGACCCTGCCCGCCCTGGGCACCACGCTTCTGGGGATCGCAACCGGCGAGGCTCTCCGCGCCCGCGCCGACCGCACACGCTCGCTCGTGACGATCATGGCCGGCGGCGCGCTCGCCGCGACGCTCGGACTCCTGTGGGGCCAGTTCTTCCCGATCAACAAGAACCTCTGGACGTCGTCCTACGCCCTGTTCATGGCCGGGCTCGCGGCGATCACGCTGGCGCTGTGCATCTGGGCCGTGGACGTGAAGGGATGGAAGGGCTGGGCCCGTCCCTTCCAGTGGCTCGGCGCCAACGCCATCGCCATCTTCGTGGCCGCCGATCTGGCCACGATCGCGCTCCTGTGGATCAAGGTCGCCGGCGCCGACGGCAAGCCGCATTCGCTCTACAGCGCGATCTATCGCTCCGTCTTCGACCACTTCGCCGACCCGAGGATCGGCTCGCTCCTCTTCGCCCTCGCCTTCTGCGCGGTCTGGATCGCCGTGGCCGGCCTCATGTATCGCAGGAGGATCTTCGTCAAGGTGTAAAGGCCAAGAGAGAGTATAGCATATTTGATATGGCTTCGAGGTGAGAGATCGGGCGGCCTTTTCCACACTTCGTATCTGTACCCGCGCGCTCGCCGGCAGTAGACTTCCCGGACCCATCGGAGGAACCGCCATGAGAAGGATCCTGGAGTTCTCTCTGCTTGTCGCAGTCGGCGTCTGCGCCCTGGCATTTGCTGGAAAGCGCGCTGACCGCGCTTCGGCCACCGCCTCGTCCGGCTCCGACCCGCGCCTGGCCAAGGCCTGGCGCTTCGAGCAGGGCGGATGGGTCTACGTCCACCTGGAAGGAAGCCCGGCGGACATCGGCTTCCAGCATGGCGCGCTTCTGGCGCCCGAGATCGCCGACGGCCTCGAGGCGGTGAAGTTGAACGCCACGCATTCGACCAAGAAGGACTGGAAGTTCCTCCGCGACGCGGGGCGGCAGATGCTCTGGCCGAAGATGGACCGCGAGTACCAGGAGGAGCTCCAGGGCATCGTCGACGGCCTGAAGAGCAAGGGCGTCGCCTACGACCTGGACGACGTCGTGGCCTTGAACGCGATGGAGGAGCTGCCCGATTACTACACCCCCTGGTACAACGCGCAGCACAAGGTTCCCGGGCCGAAGATCGTGAGCCCCGGCAACTGCAGCGCCTTCGTCGCCACGGGCAGCGCCACGAAGGACGGCGGCATCGTCATCGCCCACAACAACTGGACGGGCTACCTGACCGGGGAGCGCTGGCGCATCGTCTTCGACCTCGTTCCTGCCCGCGGCCACCGGATCCTCATGGACGGCTATCCCGGCGTGATCGCGAGCGACGACGACTTCGGCGTCAACGACTCCGGACTGATGGTGACGGAGACGACGATCACGCAGTTCGAGGGTTGGGATCCCAATGGCAAGCCGGAATTCGAGCGCGCCCGCAAGGCGCTGCAATACGCCGAATCGATCGACGATTACGTCCGGATCATGCTCGACGGCAACAACGGCGGCTACGCCAACGACTGGCTCCTGGGCGACCGCAAGACCGGTGAGATCGCGCAGTTCGAGCTGGGCTTGAAGCGGCACCAGCTCTGGCGCACCAAGGACGGCTACTTCGTCGGATCCAATTTCGCGCTCGACCCGCAGGTCATCGCCGAGGACACCAAGTTCGATCCGAAAGACCGCGGCAGCTCTCCCAACGCGCGGCGCGAGCGGTGGGAGGCCCTTATGAAGGAGTCGAAGGGCAAGATCGACGTCGAGTCGGCCCGGGCTTTCCTCGCCGACCATGTCGACGCCTTCGAGGGCCGCGCGCAGGCCAACGAGCGCGCCCTGTGCGGCCACACCGAGGTTTCCCCCCGCGGCGTCAAGGAGTGGGAGTGGGGTGCGTACTACCCGGGCGGCGCTGTGCAGGGCAAGGCCATGGACTCGCGCATGGCGGAGGCCATGAGCTTCGTCGCGCGCATGGGCCATCCCTGCGGCCAGGATTTCCTTGCGGCGCCGTTTCTGAAGACGCACCCCGAGTACTCCTGGCTGTCGAAGCGACTGACCGACATGAAGGCCGGCCCCTGGACGACGTTTAAAACCGGCCAGCGCGGCCCGGGCTGAGCCGTCGCCTTCGCTACGCTTCGGGATCTGCGCGCTCTGCGCGCACCGCCTTACGGCTCGCCCAAAGGGGCTCGACCGTAAGGCTGATCCCGATGCTCCGCTCCGGCTCCCGCGACGGGAGCGGGCAGAAGAAAGGCAAAAAAAAGAATGACAGCGTTCCCGCTGGTCAGATCGGCTGCCCGGCCGCTCTTCTATTCTTCTATCCGGCCGAGAGCTTGATGATCGCGAAGACCGCGCCCTGCGGGTCGGAGAGCACCGCGAAGCGGCCGACGTTCTCGATGGTCGTGGGCGGGACGATGGCGTGGCCGCCTTTCTCCCCCGCCGCCTTCGCCGTCGCG
>DATFTF010000358.1:0-8719 GCA_035262245.1 Thermoanaerobaculia bacterium | reverse complement strand
CGAGCAGAAGGAAGAAGGCGGCGGTGGAAGCCGTGGCCGCCGGACCCGGAAGCGCCGCCGCCCCGAGCGCCGAGACAACCAGAGGCCACCGGATCCATCCCGCGGAGCTCCAGGTCATCCGCGCCTCCGCCACGACGGCCGCGATCGAGGAAGGACGAAGGGAGTCGATCGAGCCGAGACTGTGGAGCTCGGACGGGCGGCTGGGACCGGAGGGCGAGGGCTCGGCTGCCGAAGGCGCCTCGCGCTTGCCGCCTTCTCTCCAGCGGCGAGGAGCGCGCGCCGGATCGAATCGGTTGAAGATCAGCGCGGCGAGCGCCAGGGGCGCCAGAGCGAAAAGCAGGTTCGCAGCGCGCAGCGCGACGAGCCCCCCGGACAATGAGACTCCCGGCCACGGGACGCGCTCAACGGGCTGATCGTGGACGATCAGGCCGGTCGCGATCGACATCGCCGAAGGAATCGTCTGCCGCACCAGCCACGTCTGCGTGGCCAGACCCGCGGGGTCGAGCACCGGGCGGCGTCCCGGGATGCCGCCGGACGCCCCGGCGGCCCCGGTCGGAATGGCGATGAGCACGATTGCGAACACGAAAAACCAGGCGACCAGACCGGCGCGCCCCCGAAGGCCGGGCGTCACGTCGAAGAGCAATGCCAGCGAGGCCGTGACCGCCAGAGCCGGAGCCGCGATCGCCAGCGGGAGGACGAAGAAGGCGCGCGCGGAAAATGGTCCCACGCCGAACCGGGCGAAAGCGACCAGTCCCGCGCCGAGGGCCATTGCGGCCACCAGCAGCAGGTACGCCGCGTGGGCGGCGAACTTTCCGAGTAGGTACTGCCAGCGCGACAGGGGCGTCGCCGCCAGGATGACGCCGACGCCGCGCTCTCCGTCGCGCCGCACCGCGCCGGCGATCAGGTAGAAGCCGAACCACGTCGCCAGAACCGTCACGACCGTGGTCACGGCGTATCCGACGTACGCGGAGGAGTAGGCCGGCGCTACGACGCGTCCCGCGGGCGAGATCCAGGAGAGCGAGGTGACGCGGCCGTGAGGATCCGGAATCCACAGGAGCGTCCCGGCGAAGGCCGCCAGCGCCGCGACGAGCGTCGCCGGCGAGCGCAGGCGGGTCCGAAGCTCGGCTTCGATCTGCGCGGCGACAGCGCCGGCCGTCGTCACGCCGCGCGCTCCGCGCCGGGCGAGGTCTGCAGGGCGAGGTAGGCGTCCTCCAGCGTCGGCTCGGCCGGAGTCGAACCGGGGAGCGCGGGACGCTCCGCGACGTAGCGGACATGGACGCCGTCGGCCCTTCGCACCAGGGCTGAGACGCGGACGCCGTTCTGGGCTTCGACCAGCCGCTCGGAGGACACGACCGCGGCGAAGACACGCCCCTGGGCGCGGGCCAGCAGCTCCTCGGGAGCGCCGTCGGCGAGAAGCCTTCCCTGGCGCAGCACCGCGATGCGCGAGGCGACGGCCTCGACGTCCGACACGATATGGGTCGAAAGGATCACGACGCGTCCGTGCGCGATCTCCGACAGCAGGTTGCGAAACCGCACGCGCTCCTCGGGGTCCAGGCCCACGGTCGGCTCGTCGACGATGAGAAGTCTGGGATCCGCGAGGAGGGCCTGGGCGATGCCGACTCGCTGCCGCATCCCGCCGGAAAAACCTCCCAGGCGGCGGTCGGCGGCGCCGTGGAGGTTGGTCAGCTCCAGGAGAAGCTTCACCCGTCCGTCGAGCTCGGCGCCCGAGAGCCCCTTGAGCCGGCCGAGGTAGCGCAGAAACTCCCGCGCCGTCAGCCGCTCGTAGACGCCGAAATCCTGCGGAAGGTAGCCGAGCTGCCGGCGCACCGGCGTCGGATCGGCCACCCCGTCGCGGCCTTGCCACTCGAAGGTGCCCGAGGTCGGCCGGGTCACCGTGGCCAGGATCGACATGAGGGTGGTCTTGCCGGCGCCGTTGGGCCCCAGCAGGCCCAGCACTCCCTCGCCGACGGAGAGCGAGAAATCCGAGAGGCCGACGGTGCCGCCCCGATACCGCTTGCCCAGCGAACGTATTTCCAGCATGTCGCTCCTCCTCAGGCTGGCAACCGATACGAATCCACCGGCCGGTTGTTCCGGCTGGAAGGTTGCCGGCGAACCTCTAACTCTTCATGCCTCACGCCTTACGACTCACGCCCTACGCGCCGGCGGCGGCGCCTCCCTGGGCGACTTCTCGAACATTTTCTAGGGATCTGCGTATCGAAGGGGTGCAGGACGATCGGATGGCGACAACGGACTCCAAGTCCCCGGACAGCCGGCGGTTACCGGCATTCTTGAGGTTCTTCATGAAGAAAAAGCGTTGGATCTGGGTGACTGCCGGAGCGCTGGTCGTTGGAGTCGCGTTCGTCGCGGCCCGGGGCCGGGACAAGGCCGATCCGAAGGAGAAGGCGAGTCCGTTTCGCCTGGGAAAGGTCCAGCAGGAGGATCTCCAGGTCTCGGTGCGTGAAGTCGGAGTCGTCGATCCCGTCACCAAGGTGGACGTCAAGTCGGCGGTCTCCGGCCGCGTGATCACGCTGCGCGTCCGCGAGGGCGCCGTGGTCAAGACCGGAGACGTCCTGGCGGAGGTCGAGCCGGACGTCAATCAGGCGCAGACGCTCTCCGACGTGCAGGCCGGTCTGACCCAGGCCCAGCTGAAGCTCCAGGACGCCGAGCGCGAGTACGGCACGCAGAAGGCCCTCTTCGATCAGGGGCTCCTGGGCAGCGACGCCTTCAAGCAGAGCAAAAACACCCGCGAGCAGGCGGCCGAGGCGTTGAGGGCGGCGCAGATGCGCTACCAGATCGTCGAGGCCCGGGGCATTCCGATCTCCGGCAACGCGAGCTCGCAGAACGCCCGGGTGACCTCCCCGATGAGCGGCGTGGTCATCAAGAAAGGCGTCGAGCTCGGCGAGACGGTGACCTCCGGCGTCTCCTCCTTCAACGCCGGCACGGTGCTCTTCACCGTCGCGGACCTGAAATCGCTCATCATCCGGGTGAACTTGAACGAGGTCGACATCGCCAAGGTGGCGGTCGGCCAGCCCGTGCGCATCACGCTCGACGCCTATCCGCAGAAGGTCTTCGGCGGGCGGGTGAGCTTCGTCGCCCCTTCCGCCGATCTGGTGGACAAGATCAAGGTCTTCAAGGTCGAGGTGACCCTCGACCAGCTCTCGGAGGCCTTCCGCACCGGCATGAGCGCCAACGTTGAAATCCTCGGCGAGAAGCGCGGGAAGGCGGTCTCCATGCCGCTCGAGGCCCTGCAGCGCAAGGACGGGAAGACCGTGGCCTACCGGCTGAAAAAGGACCTGAAGCCGCCGAAAATCGCGGAGGCCCGAGAGGGGCTCTCCGGACGCAACAAGTTCACCTGGCTCTCCGAGCACTGGCAGACCTACTTCGACGCCGTCCCGGTCAACGCCGGCGTGGCCACCCTCGAGCGCGTGGAGATCCTGGCCGGCCTAAATAGAGACGACCAGGTCAGCCTCGAAGACCCGACCAAGAAGAAGGTCGAGAAGGACGACGATAACTAAGGGAGTCGATTCATTGAATCATTGATCCATTGAATCATTGGGGTATCCATTCCTCGTCGCGCCCCAATCAGACGATGAACCAATGAAGAAATGGATCAATATGTCGAGCCATGAACATCATAGAAACCCAAAGCCTCACGAAGACCTTCGGCAACAACGGCGCCGCCGTTCACGCTCTTCGCGGAATCGACATGACGGTGGGCCGGGGAGAGTTCGTCGCCCTGATCGGCCCCTCGGGGTCCGGGAAGTCGACGCTCATGGCCATCCTGGGCTGTCTGGACTCGCCGTCGGCGGGCCGCTATTCTCTGGACGGGGAGCCGGTCGAAGGCCTTTCCGGGCCGGAGCTCGCGCGCATCCGCAACGAGAAGATCGGTTTCGTTTTCCAGAACTACAACCTGCTCCCGAAAGCCTCGATCGTCCGCAACGTGGAGCTTCCCCTCCTCTACGGGGGAGTGTCCCGGAAGGAGCGGCGCCGGCGGGCTCTGGATCTTTTGGAGCGCGTCGGCATTCCGGACAAGGCCAACGTCCTGCCCGCGGCCCTCTCCGGAGGACAGAGGCAGCGTGTCGCGATTGCGCGGGCGCTGGCCAACGATCCTGCGGTGCTCCTCGCCGATGAGCCCACCGGGGCCCTCGATTCCAAGACCGGCGCCGAGGTGCTCGACCTCTTCGGCGAGCTGCACAGCCGCGGCAATACCGTCGTGCTGGTGACCCACGACGCGCACATCGCCTCGCTCGCCCAGCGCCAGGTCGAGCTCTACGACGGGCTCATCCGTCAGGCCGAGGCGGCGTGAGCGAATGAAATGATTTGTTCATTGATTCATTGTTGGATTGAGCCGCGCCAAGCCTCGCTTCGTTCAATAGACCAATGGATCAATGAATCAATGAGTCAATTCCAATGATCGGCGCCTTCAGCGAACGCGTGCGTTCCTGCTGGGTCGAGATCCGGGAGAATCTGGGTCGCTCCGTCCTTCAGACCCTCGGCGTCACGCTCGGCGTGGCGTCGGTGCTGGGCGGCTTCTCCATCTCCGACAGCCAGCGCCGGCATTCCGACGACGCCTGGGCGCGACGCGGGGGATTCGACAAGTTGAACGTGCAGCCGTCCGGCGCGGTGAAGGACGGCACGACACCTTCGGCTCTCCAGAACGCCAACCTGGGATTGCGCCGCGCGGACGCGGCGAGCGGGAAGGAGGCCGGCGGCAGCATCGTCGACGCGGTGAGCGTCGAAAAATTCGCGCGGGCCCGGATCCGCTCCTCCTATGCCGATCAGGAGCGGCAGATCACCGGGATCGGCGCCGATTACCTGGCCGTCAACGGCTACGAGGTCGAACAGGGGCGCGCGCTGACGGCGGAGGATGTTGCCAAGGCCGCTCCGGTGTGTCTGCTGGGGGCGCAGGCGATCAGCGTCTTCTTCCCGACCGGGGACGCCGTCGGCCAGACCATCCGGATCGACGACGTTCCGGTCACGGTGGTGGGGGTCTTGAAGGAGATGGTCTTCCACTGGCGCGCCAGCGAGGGCAACGTCTTCGCCTGGCGCAACCGGATCGTGGCGCTGCCCGCGACGCTCGTCGCCGAGCGCATGCAGGGCGACCCGTATCACCGCGTCGATCGCGTGGTGTTCAAGATTCCCGACATCGACGTCATGGAGAAATTCTCCGGCGTCCTGACCTCGACCTTGAAGACGTCCCACCGGCTCCAGGACGACTTCCGCATCGACGACATCGCCGCCCGGGTGAAGAAGCGGCGCAGCCAGGGGGCCGTCTACAACGTGGTCTTCATGCTGGCCGGCATCGTCTCGTTGATCGGCGGAGGCATGGTCAACGTCAATATCCAGTTGGCCACCCTGAAAGAGCGCGTCCGAGAGGTCGGCGTCAAGATGGCCATCGGGGCCTCGGGCCGCGAGGTCTTCAAGGAATTCATGACCGAGGCGCTCCTCTTGAGCGGCTTCGGAGCCGTGCTCGGGTTCCTCCTGGGCGTCGCCTTCTCCAAGACCATCACCGTCGTCCTGGAAGTCCCCCTGTACATGGACCCCAAGAGCTTCGTTTGGGCCTTCCTGCTGGCCCTCATCTTCGGCTTCCTCTTCGCCCTCTATCCGGCCGTCAAAGCCAGCCGCCAGTCGCCGATGGAGGCATTGCGGTATGAGTGAGAAGAATTGGATCATTGATTCATTGAGTGATCGTCTGATTGTGGCGGAAATGCTGCGTTTCGGGTCAATGAACCGATGGATCAATGGATCTATGAATCATTTCCATGAGTAGCCTCGCCATCCCCGCCGCCACGTCCGTTGCCGCGCGCCGCGAGCGTCGGCTAGGAATACGCGCCCACCTCGCCCTGTACGCCGAGGTGGTGCGTGGCGGCTTCGTCGAGCTGTGGGCCCACAAGCTCCGCTCGACACTCACCCTGACGCTTCTGATGCTGGGCGTCTTCGTTCTGGTGGTGATGACGTCGGTCTTAGACGGCGTGATGGACAAGGTGACGACCGGTTTTGCCGGCATGGGCTGGGACGGAACGGCCGTTCTGGTTCCCAAGGCCGCCGAGACATCCGAGGAGCAGAAGCGCTTCGCCATGTCTCCGGGTCTGCGCTACGAGGACCTGGCCCGCGTCACCGCTCCGTCGCCCAACGTGCTGGCCTTCCTGCCGCGCGCCACGCGGCGCTCGTCGGTGCGCGTGCCCGGCGGCATGGAGCGGATGTTCGTGACCGGCGTCACGCCATCCTACGGAACCTGGATGAATCGCCCCATCTCCTCCGGGCGCGCTTTGACCGAGGACGACGAGAGGCGGCGCAGCACGGTGGCCATCGTGGGAGCGACCCTGGGGGCCAAGCTCTTCGGCGGGAGCGATCCCGTAGGGCGCGACGTGGTCATCGAGGGTGTGCCGTTTCGCATCGTCGGGCTTCAGGACAAGCTCCAGATCTTCAGCGACGAGATCTACTACGACGCCAACGGAGTCCAGATCCCACTCTCCACGTACATGACGCGGATGGATCCGGACCACAAGCTCACGCAGATCGCCGTCAAGCTCGCGCGCAAACGCGACCTCGCGGAGGTCTCCTCGATGGTTCTCGGACGGGTCAAACAGGCCCATCACGGGATCGAGGACATCGAGATCAAGGATCTGGAGGAGGTCTCCGCGCGCTGGTACAGCCAGTTTCTGCAGGAGATGCGCGGCTGGAAGATCGTCCTGATGAGCCTGGCGGGGACGGTGCTTCTGGTGGGAGGAGTCGGAGTCCTGTCGGTGATGCTCATCTCCTTTTCCGACCGGCGCTTCGAGATCGGCTTGCGCAAGGCGATGGGCGCGTCCGACGGAGAGATTCTCGTTCAGTTCCTCCTGGAGGCGAGCGTGCTGGCGGCGCTGGGCTCCGCGGTCGGGACGATCGGCGGAACGATCGTCTGCGGTCTCCTCTCTCCGATGTTCCCCTGGGGACTGGTGGTCAACCCCGTCGGTCTGGTGGTGGCCTGGATCGTGGCGCTCGTTCTGGCTCTCTCCTTCGGAATGTATCCGGCCGTGCGTGCGTCACGCCTCTCGCCGATGGAGGCGATGCGCTGAGGAAATTGTGAATTGCGAATTGCCAATTGTGAAGGGTCCGTCCAATTCACAATTCATAATTGACCACTCGCAATTCTGCTGAGAATCACTTCTCGGCGTTTGGGCGGTAAGCCCCGCCGACTCAGACTTCGGATCGGTCGTCTTCACGGTCCCTGGATCTCTCAGTCCGACGTCGCGCCCGCGCGCCCGGAACGCGGGGAGAGCGCGGTCGCAAGGCCGTAAACCGCCATGGCCGCCATCACGAGGAGCGCTGCGAACCCGATACTCGAGTACCAGGCGGACGCATCGGTGGTGATGGGGTACGCGTCTCCCAGACCCGCCCAGTAAAGCATCGCAATGACAGCGACCAGGCCCAGGCGCATCAGGACGAAGAAAATCATCAGCCAGGTCACGGCCACCAGCGCCAGCGTGATCAGCAGCCGGTCGCTTCCGAGCGAGTCGGCCACGGTCAGGACGGCGCCGCACACCAGGAAAGCGGCGATCTGGCTTCGCACGAGCCATCGGATTCCAAGAAGCAGAAAGAGAAGCGCGAGCGCGACGAAGACTCTGTTGTCCACCGTCACCAGCAGGTTGGCCACGACCTGACGCAAGCCGCGCAGGAGAGAGCTCGTGAAGAGATCTGGTTTTCCGGGCAGCTGGCCGAGCCAGGAGGGGAGCAGCACTTCCACGCGCGACAGAACGAGCATCACCCCGCCGGCCAGGCAGCCCAGGAGGACGTCGCGCCCGACTAAGGGATCACGCCACGCGCCCGACAGCACGCGGCTCCAGGAGACGATGGTCGCCGGCCACAGGCGCCGCAGCTGTGGCTCGAGGGCCACGTAGAGGAGCCACAGCCCTCCGGAGACGAAGAGGGCCCAGGAGAGCATCTCGACGAACATGGCCACCTCCCAGGCCGAGGCGACGTGATGCGCGGCGAAGATCCAGGCCACGAAATACGAAAAGAACACGAAGGCCGCCAGCCGTCCCGCTCCGCGCTTGTCGCCGCGCCCCATGCGCAGGTTGCGGCGCGCCAGGAAGGCCGACCCGACGAGGATCACCACGAAGAGATCGAGCAGGATCATTTGACCGAGTCGCCGCGCGGAATCCCCGGTGCGCCGCGTCGCGGTCCCGGCCTGAGCCCACGGACCGATCAGCTCGAAGTAGACCGGGCGCCCGCGGTAGGAGGCGGCCTCGATCCGCATCGTTGTGCCGGGCCGGTCGGCGAGCACCCCGGTCCAGGCCGCTCGGGCGTCGGCGAACGCCGGCGGTGTCCAGCGGGGCGGCGCCGGCGTCCACTGCAAAGGGTCGAGACCCGCGGCGGCGAAGAGGCTGCTCCAGTCCGCGGCGGGCGGATTGCCGTCCGGCTCGTCGGTGCGGGGCGGAATCACCGAGAGCTTGACGAGGCGCCCCGGCGGGTTCAACCACACCGCGGCCATGCCCGGCTGATCGGGGCTCGGATCGGACGGCGAGACGACTCCCCCGCCTGCGTCGGTCGTCAGAAATCCACGGGGCTCCAGAACGCCGGGACTCTGGCGATACCAGAAGGTCACCGCGCCGGTTGCGATGTGGTCCCAGCGCCTCGGCGAGCGGTCGCGCTCGACGACGTAATCGAGGAACTCGCTGCTCTGGGCAAATCCAAACGCGCTGTCGGCAAACGCGCGGGCGCCGAGGCTCTGAAGGAT
>DATFTF010000357.1:0-5464 GCA_035262245.1 Thermoanaerobaculia bacterium | reverse complement strand
GCCGGTCTCCCACTTCGGTGTCTCGACCGCGGTCGGCAGCAGATAGTCGATGAAGCTGCCGCCCTGCACGTTGCCGTTCTCGTCGTAGGAGATCTCTTCCAGCAGTGCCGGGGCCATTCCCATGGTCAGGCCGCCGTGGATCTGGCCGTCCACGATCATCGGATTGATGATGTTGCCGCAGTCGTCGATCGCGACGAAGCGGCGGATTTTCACCTCGCCCGTGCCCGAGTCGATGTCAACGACGCAGATGTAGCTGCCGAAGGGGAAGGTCAGGTTCGGCGGGTCGTAGTAATCCACGGCTTCGAGCCCCGCCTCCATGCCCTGCGGGTGATTCGTGTAGGCCGCGAACGCGATGTCCTGGATCGTTTTGGATTTCTGGGGCGCGCCCTTGACCGAGAACTTGCCGGGCTCCCAGACCAGGTCGTCCTCCGCGACCTCGAGCAGGTACGCCGCGATCTTCTTCGCCTTGTCGCGCACTTTTCGAGCCGCAATCGCACCCGCCGCCCCGGCGGTCGGGGTCGAGCGGGAGGCGTACGTGCCGAGTCCGTACGGAGCCGTATCCGTATCGCCTTCTTCCACCTCGACGTGAGCGGCGGGGATGCCGAGCTCCTCGGCGATGATCTGCGCGTAGGTCGTCTCGTGGCCCTGCCCCTGCGACTTGGTGCCGAAGCGAGCCGTCGCCTTGCCCGTCGGATGGACCCGCAGCTCACAGGAGTCGAACATCTTGATGCCGAGGATGTCGAAGTGTTTGGACGGGCCGGCGCCCACGATCTCCGTGAAACTCGAGATGCCGATGCCCATCAACTCGCCCTTCTTTCTCTTCTCCGCCTGCTCCTTGCGGAGCGCCGCGTAGCCGATGAGATCCATGGCTTTCTTGAGGGCTCCGGCGTAATTGCCGCTGTCGTACTCCCAGCCCAGGGCAGACTTGTAGGGAAACTCGTCGGCCGGAATGAAGTTCTTCAGGCGCAGATCCGCCGGATCCATCTTGAGCTCCTGCGCGAGAACGTCGGTCATCCGCTCGATCGCGTGCACCGCCTCCGTCACCCGGAACGAGCAGCGATAGGCAATGCCGCCCGGCGGCTTGTTGGTGTACACGCCGTCCACCTCGGCGAAGGCCTTCGGCATCTTGTAGGAGCCGGTGCAGATCGAGAAGAGACCGGCCGGAAACTTGGAGGGATTGGCCGCCGCGTCGGCATAGCCGTGATCCGCGATGGTCTTGATCTCCAGACCTGTCATCGTGCCGTCTTTCTTCGCGCCCATGCGCGCGGTGATGTGGTAGTCGCGCGCGAAGGAATCGGCCTGGAGGTTCTCCATCCGGTCCTCGACCCACTTGACAGGCTTTCCGATGACGACCGATGCCGCCACGGCGATGACGTAGCCGGGATAGACCGGAACCTTTCCGCCGAAGCCGCCGCCGATGTCGGGCGAGATGACCCGGATCTTCTCTTCCGACAGCCCGACGTGCCCGGCGACGAGCGCGATCACGGTGCGGATTGCATGCGGCGCCTGCGTCGTCATGTAGACGGTCAGTTTGCCGCGGATGCGGTCGAAGTCCGCCACGATGCCGCAGGTTTCGATGGAGGCGACGTGGATGCGCGGGAGATAAATCTTCTGCTCCACGACCACGTCGGAGCCGGCCAACGCGCTCTCGGTGCCTTTCCGGTCCCCCACCTCCCAGTGGAAGATTCTGTTGTCCTTCTTGTTCGGCTTGTCCGTGCGCAGAACCGGCGCGCCCGGCTCCAGCGCCTTGAACGGATCGACCACCACCGGC
Organism: Thermoanaerobaculia bacterium; assembly: GCA_035262245.1. Taxonomy (GTDB): domain Bacteria; phylum Acidobacteriota; class Thermoanaerobaculia; order UBA5066; family Gp7-AA6; genus DATFTF01. The sequence goes on along the minus strand of DATFTF010000357.1, from coordinate 3,693 downwards.
AGCGGGTCGTATTCGACTTCCACGGCTTCGACGCCGTCCGCGGCGGCATAGCGGTCGGTGGCGATGACCGCGGCGACCTCCTGCGCCTGATACATGACCTTCTCGGTCGGCAGCACCATCTGGGTGTCCGACATCAGGGTGGGCATCCAGTGGAGTTTGTACTGGGCGAGCGTCTCGCCGGTGATGACGGCGAGGACCCCGGGGATCTTCAAAGCGTGCGAGGGATCGATCTTGACGATCCGGGCGTGGGCGTAGGGGCTCCGCACGATGTCCATGTGGAGCATGCCCGGCAGCTGGATGTCGTCGACATAGTTGCCCTTGCCGCGCAGGAAGCGGGGGTCCTCCTTGCGCTTGACGGAATGGCCCATGCCGCCGACTTCCGGGGACGTGCGAGGCGTCGATGCCATGACGGACTCCTTCCTTACCGCGCTCGAGCCGCAGCCGCGGCGTGCTGGACGGCCTTGACGATGTTGACGTAGCCGGTGCACCGGCAGAGGTTCCCGGAGATGGCCTGGCGGATCTCGCTTTCGGAGGGATCGGGGTTGGACTTCAAGAGCGCGCAGCCCGTCATCATCATCCCCGGCGTGCAATAGCCGCACTGGAGGCCGTGCTCCTGGTAGAACCCTTCCTGGATCGGATCGAGCTTGCCGTCCTTCTCCAGGCCCTCGACGGTTTGCACGTCGCGCCCGTCGGCCTGGACGGCGAGGACGGTGCACGATTTCACCGGAACGCCGTCCAGAAGCACGGTGCACGCGCCGCAGTGCGTCGTGTCGCATCCGATGTGGGTGCCGGTCAGGCGCAGGTTCTCGCGGAGGAAGTGCACCAGGAGGAGCCGCGACTCGACCTGCGCGCCCTGGGATGCGCCGTTGACCGTGACCGAGATGCTGTGCTTCGCCATGGTTACGCTCCCTGCGTCCGCGCCACGGCCTTGGCCAGCGCGCGCGCCGTCAGAACCCGAGCCATTTCCCGCTTGTACTCGACCGAGCCGCGCCGGTCCGGGGAAGGCGAAGCGGCCTGGGAGGCCAATCGCGCGGCCTGCCCGATCGCCGCGGCGTCGGGCTTCTTTCCGCGCAGGAACTCGCCGGCGGCCTCAGCCAGGATCGGCATCGGTCCGGCGTTGGTCAGCGCGATTCCCGCCCGCGAGACCTCTCCGCCCGCGCCGAGCGTGACCTGCGCCGCGGCCGCGGCGGTCGCGAAATCGCCCACCTTGCGCTCGAGCTTCACGTAGGCCCCGCCGCTTCTGGCCGGGGGCGCGGGAATCCGGATCTCGGTCAGGATCTCGTCGTGCGTGAGCGCAGTCTGGAAAAGGCCGGTGAAGAACTTGGCGATGGGAATGGTGCGCGCACCCTTGGGACCCGTGGCCACCACCTCTGCTCCCAGGGCCAGCATGGTGGCCGGGTGATCGTTGGCCGGATCGCCGTGCGCGAGGTTGCCGCCCACCGTCGCCATGTTCCGCACCAGGGGATCGGCGATGACTGCGGCCGTGTCGGCCAGGATCGGATATTTCTTGCGGACGAGATCGGACCTTTCCAGCTCCGCTTCGCGCGTCCGCCCTCCGATCTTCAGGACGTCCCCTTCTTCCTTGATGTACTCGAGACCCGGAATTCGCCCGATGTCGACCAGGTGGGCGGCGGACCCCAACCGGAGCTTCAAGAGCGGCAGCAGGCTCTGCCCTCCCGAGAGAACCTTCGCGGCCTCGCCGTGCCGTTGGAGCAGATCGACCGCCTCCGAAAGCGATTTCGGTTGGTGGTAGTCAAAGGATGCCGGAATCATGCCCTCTCCTTTCGACGAGCGTATTTTTATCGTTTCCCGAGCCAGTACGCCGCCAGCGCGGCGAGCGCGAGCGCGATCCAGAAAGCAGGGCGGCGAAGAAGGCGCCCCGCGGCGCGGCGCGCGACGCCGGCGCCGAGCGCGACGGCGTCTACGGGCGCGACGGCAGCCGGGGCCGCCGTCGGCGGTCCCCCGGCGGCGGGCGACCCTGAGGCGAGCTCGGCCTGCATGGCCTGCGTGAATTGCTGGAGCATCTGATCGGAAACGTCCTGAATCATCCGCCCGCCCATCTGCGCCAGGATCCCGGTGATGTTCACCTGCGACGTCGCGGCGACCTCGGTACGCGTCGGACTGATCTCGGTCAGCCGGGACTGCATACGCATGTCCGCGCCCCCTTTGCCCTTGACGTCCTGACCGGAGGCGACGATTTCGGCGGCTCCCGCCGCGGCGTCGAGCTTCTCGAACCGGACTTTCCCCTTGTAACTCGCCGAGACCGGGCCGACCTTGACCGTGATCGTGCCGGTGTAATTCCGGTCGTCCACTTTCTCCGTGATTGCCGCGCCGGGAAGACAACGCGCGACCCGATAGGGGTCGGTCAGGAATTCCCAGACCGCCTTTTTCGGCGCGTCGATCGTGAAGGTCTTCGAGATCTCGAGAGCCATAGGCGTTGGCTCACTCCATCCCTTCTTGCTCCGAGACTCCGCTCAGGAGGACCGGCGGGCGCTTCCACCACCAGTCGGTCCCCTTGACCGCCATCCCCTCGCCCACGGCGAAAAGCTCCTTCATGTATTTCGTGTCGAAGAGCTGCTTGTGGGGGTAATCGAACGTCGGCGGGATGAAGGCCAGATTGAACGCGAGGCGGTCTCTCTGGGCGACCGTGTAGATCGTGTAGAGATCCCCGATCCCCTGAAACTGGACGAGGGTGGAGATGGCGCGGAACGCGATCGGCACCGTCCGCCGCTCGACCTCTGCCCATTCCGGGTCGAGCCGTGCGTTGCGGATGATGTAGAGCGTGCGCTTTCGCGGCGCGAGCTGGTGCAGGCGCATCGCGGTGGGATAGACGAAGACCTGAGCCGCGGTCGCGCCGTCCACGTGCATCTCCTGGTAGTAGTTGCCGGCCGCCAGGACGTCGATCATCATCGGCGGGAAGGTGCCCGGAATGGCGGCGGAGGCGATCAGGATCCTCCGGATGAGCTGCAGCGCCAGGTCGGAACGGGCCGCGGCGATCTCGGTTATGTTCCAGATGACCGGACGCCGCGCGTCGAGGTTCGTCGTGGCCACGAGCAGGACCCGTCCCTTGTCCCGTTCATTGGCGATCGCGCCGAGCACTTCGCGTGTGACGTTCTTCTCCACGAGCTTCCGGAGCGGAGTGTTGTCCGCCATCGCGTCCCCCAGAAGCACCCAGAGAGGCGAACGCTTGAAAGCGATGTCGCGGAAGCTGATCCCCGTGTAGATCGACTTGATGATCCCGTCGTAGCCCGATCCGAGAAACGCGAAGGGAGCGATGAGCGCCCCCGTGCTCACTCCGGTGACGAGCTTGAAGGTCGGCCGCTCCCCTGTGGCGGACCAGCCGTTCAAAAGGCCCGCTCCGAAAGCGCCGTTGTCACCGCCGCCGGAGATCGCGAGATACGCGGCGGGAGGAAGGGGACCGGTGTATCCGTGCTGGGCGAGATCGAGCCTCTCGCGCTCGTTCGATTCCAGGAAGTCCTTCTCGAACTGCGCCTCGTGCGTCGCGTCCGTCGGGAAATATCGGATGAAATTCGGAAAGCCGGCGACCACCGCGGCCGTCTCGAGATCGTTGGGCACGGCGTTGCGGCGTGTGACGCCCGACGGACGCAGCAGCAGAAAGAGCCCGACGAGCAAGGCGATGAAGACGGCGAAACCAAAGAGTATCCAGCGGCCACACCCGCGGTTCATGGCTCT
>DATFTF010000356.1:0-8790 GCA_035262245.1 Thermoanaerobaculia bacterium | reverse complement strand
GGACGAATGACCTTGCCCTCGGTCATGACGTAGGCTCGGTGCACCACGTTGCGGAGCTCCCGGACGTTGCCCGGCCAGCCGTAAGACTGCAAGAGCGTCAGGGAGGCCGGGTCCCACCCCGACACGCCGGCGTGCTCCTGGTCCTCGATGAGCTTGCGGAAGTGCTCGGCCAGGAGCGGGATGTCCTCGGGGCGATCGGCCAGCGTCGGCAGGACCATCGGGAAGACATTCAACCGATAGTAGAGGTCCTCGCGCAGCTTGCGCGCTGCGATTGCTTCACGTGGTTCGCGATTGGTGGCCGAGATCAAACGCACGTCGACCTTGAGCTCCTGAGATCCGCCGACGCGGCGCAGGGTGCGGTCCTCCAGGACGCGCAGGAGCTTGACCTGCAGCTCGGCTCCCATTTCGGTGATCTCGTCCAGGAAGAGCGTGCCTCCCATGGCTTCCTCGAAGTATCCGACCCGCCGTTTCTCCGCGCCGGTGAAGGAGCCGCGTTCGTGGCCGAAGAGCTCGCTCTCGATCAGCGTCGGCGAGATGGCTCCGCAGTTGAAAGCGACGAACGGTTTGCCGGCGCGCCGGGAGAGCCGATGGATGGTGCGGGCCACGACCTCCTTGCCCGAGCCCGAGGCCCCGGTGATCAGGACCGGAGCATTGGAGCGCGCGACGCGGCGGATCACGTCGAAGACGCGCGTCATGACCTCGGAGCGCCCGACCAGGTCTCCTAGCCGCCCGGTCTCCTGCAACTCCCCCCGCAGCGTCTCGACCTCGCTCTCCAGACGGCGGCGATCGGCCAGCCGGTTGAAGACGACCTCCAGCTGGGCCGGGCGCAGCGGCTTCAAGAGGTAGTCGAAGGCGCCTGCCCTCAGGGCCTCGATGGCGTTGTCGATCGAGCCCTGGCCGGTGATGACGATGCCTTCGCGATCCGCGTCGTTTTCGCGCGCCGCGCGCAGAACCTCGATCCCGTCGCCGTCGGGAAGGTGGATGTCGACGATCAGGACTCTCGGATCGAATTCCTCGATCGCCCGGACCGCCTCCTTGGCCGTTCCGACGGAACGAGGCTCGCCGCCGAGATCCTTGACCGACTCCTCCAAGCCCCTGCGTGTGGCGGCGTCGTCCTCGACGATGAGGGTCTTCAAGCGTTCTCCTCCGGAAGTTCGAGAGTCGCGATCACCTGGTCTCCTGTCTGTTCCACCCAGATCCTTCCACCGGCGTCGGCCGCCTGCAACCGGGCCCGGGGCAATCCCATTCCCCACTTCCGGCCGGCGCCGGCAGACTGGGGCGAGAAGAGGCGCTCCGGATCGGAGACCGCTAGACGGCCGGGGTTCTCGACGACCGCCCGAAGAAAGCCGTTGATACGCTCCCGCCGGACCCGGACCGTGGCGGCTCCGGCGGCCTCGACCGCGTTGGCGATGAGCGCGTAGAGAGCCGCCTCCAGGGCCCGGCGGTTCCCGGTGACCCGCCCCCCGGTACGGCCCTCGATCGCCGCGGCCCCTGCGCTGGACCCGACCGCGGAGTCCACGAGCGCATCGAAGGCGAAGGTCTCGGCCTCCCCCGGAGGGCTGACCAGGCATTCGCGCGCGCGCTCGAACAGATCGAAGGCGCGGGCGAGCTCGGCGCGCGCGATCTGGAGGGACTCGCTCGGATCCTCGCCGCGCTGGACCCTGCGATCAGCTCCTTCCAGATGGAGCGCGACCGCCGACAGCGGCGTCGCCAGGTCGTGAAAGAAGCGACGAAGAAAGTCGCGCCGGGCCTCGCTCGCCGTGGAATCTGCACTCTCCCGCAAGTAGGCACCCTTTGTGCTAGAGACCCGCCTCAGGGTCGCATCGTATGACAGAAACGGCCGGGTCGTGGCTCTCGATGGCTTGACCCTCACGATCGAGCGCGCTCCGGTCACGCCCGAGTCCGTCGGAGCGCCCTGATGGCCAGGGTCCTCATCGTCGGAGATGCAGCGGACGTCCGGACTCCGGCGCGGGCGCTCCTGGAGGCCGCCGGGCACGAGGTCGCCACCGCGGCCGCCGGGCGCGCGGGAGTCGAGGCCGCCCGGCGGGAGCATCCGGACCTGATCCTCCTGGATCTTTCTCCGCCTCTCCTGTCGGGCTGGGAGGCGACTCGCGAGCTCAAGTCCGACCCGAAGACGGCGGCCACGCCCGTCGTGGCTGTCAGCGCCGACGCCGAGGAGCAAGACCGGGAACGGGCCTCCGCCGCAGGCTGCGACGGGTTCATTTCCAGCCCCATCGACGAGAAGACCTTCGCGCCCCTGGTCGCCTCCTTCTTGACCGGGCGCGGCGAGAGCACCTTCCGTCTCGCAGCACCCGATCCCGCGGCTCCGGTCCTCCCGCCCGGACGCAACCACACCGTCGACGGCCAGGAAGAGATCGCCCGACTCAAGACCGACTTTCTCGCGATGGTCTCGCACGAAGTGCGCGCGCCGCTCAACACGATCATCCTGCTCACCCACCTGCTCGAGCGCGAAGTCCGGACTCCCGCGGACGCAGAACGCCGCCTCCACGAAGTGCACGTCATCCGCGAGAGCTCCGGGACACTCCTGTGGATGATCAACAACCTCCTCGACCTGGCGAGGCTCGAAGCCGGCCAGCGCGATCTCCATCCGCAACTCCTCGACGTGGAGTCCTTCCTGCGTGAGACCGCCGACTCCTTCGAGATGCGGTCTCGCGCCAAGGGTGTGCCTCTTCTCGTTGAGCGGGCGCCGAACCTCCCGGTCTCCGCCGTGCTCGACGGCGAGAAGCTCTCCCGCGTGCTCGTCAATCTCCTGGCCAATGCGGTCGACAACACCCGGCAAGGACGAGTCGCTCTCCGATGCCGGCGCCGTGAGGACGCCTGGGAGTTCGAAGTCGACGACACCGGTCCCGGCGTGCCGCAGAACGTGATCGCCGAGGCTTTCGAGCCTCTTCGAAGAATCCGATCCGGCTCGCGAGAGACGGGCCGTGGCATCGGGCTTGGGCTGTTCCTCTCCAGCAAGCTCGTGGAGCTGATGGGAGGAGCTCTGGTCATCGCCGTCCGCGAGGGGCAGGGCACTCGTGTGTCCTTCGCCATCCCCGAGCTGGAGGAGCCGGAGATCACCAAATCCCGCGATGGATTCCCGAAGCGTCAGGGGTGAGGCGGCCGGGATGAGGCGATCGAGAACGGACGCTATGCGAGCACATCTCGCCGCACGAACACGGCAAATGCGACGGCCAGGGCCACGACGGACCAGATCGCCAGCACGGTCACCGCGAACGGCAGCGTGATCCCCGGGATGGGAGGGGGCGAGCCGGAGTAGTAGTCGGCCAGCGGCAGGTTGGTGACGAACAGGTACTTCTGCGCTTCCCAGGTCGAAGCCAGGCGCGGGAGGATCGTCCCGACGATCAGTGCGGCGAACATCGTCCCCATCGCGGCGGCGGTCGAGCGCAGGAGCACGGAGGTCAGAAAGGCGAGCGCCCCGACCGCCAGCGTCGTGAACCAGGCCAGCCCGAAAGCCAGGACGGCGTCCTTCCACAGGACGAGCGCGCGCACGGAGGTCGGGTCGAACACGTCGCCGGAGGCCCGAAATCCGGTCAGGATCGGCGCGCCCCATCCCCGGAATCCGTAGGCCAGGCTGCCGAGAACGTAAGCGATGACCGCGGCGAAGAACACGGTCAGCGTGATGGCGATGGCGAGCGCGATCAGCTTGGAGGCGAGAACGCGGGCCCGGCCCACCGGGCGCGTCAGGAGGAGCTTGATCGTTCCCTGCGAGAACTCCGACGAGACGATGTCGGAGGCGAAGACCAGGGCCAGCAGCGGCAGCAGCAGATAGCTCGCCGCGTTGGCGAAGCCGCGCGCGAAGAGCGGCCCGGAGATCGCCTCCGGATCCAAATTGCGGTCGAGATGGTATTGAAGGCGGGCGATCTCGAAACGGGTCCAGCGCGCCGACGCCGCCGGCATGCGGCCCGAACGGAGCCAGTTCTGCATGGAAGCGACTCGCTCCTGGGTCCGCACTCTCCAGTCCTTGCCTGACGAGATGCGCTCCCGCATCCGCGATTGCCCGAACACGATCAGTCCCAGGAGCGCCACCAGGATCAGGATCACCACCCGGAAGCGGCGCCGCTTGAAGAGCTTGATGAGCTCGTTTTCGACTAAAGGGAGGATGTTCATGTCAGTTTCCGTTTCGCTTCAGCCAGGCTTCTCGGTCGATTCACAATTTGTGATTTGCGGTTTGTGATTTGTGATTGCAGCTAACAATATGTATATTGTTCTAACCAAATCGCAAATCTCAAATCACAAATGTCTCCTAGACCGTCTCCCCTCCCGTGACCTCCAGAAACACCTCCTCGAGGGACGAGCCCCGAGGCTCGACCCCGTATACGGCGACACCGGCGGCGGCCAGCGCGGCCAGCGCCTCCGGAACGCGCTCGCGGGACATCCGCACGTGGATCGCATCGGCTCCCTCGAGCTCCGCATCCTCGTGCCCGGCGAACTTCTTGAGAACGGCCAGCGCCGTCTCGGCGGGGCGCGCGCGAAAGAGGAGCCGGCCTCGGTCCGCGTTCTCGAGAAGCTCGCGAACAGTTCCCTGGGCGAGCGTCCGGCCGCGATGGACGATCGCAACCCGATCGCACATCTGCTCGACTTCCGCCAGCAGGTGGCTCGAGACGAAGACGGCGATTCCCCGCTCCGAGGCCAGCCGGCGCACCAGCTGGCGGATTTCGCGGATGCCCGCCGGGTCGAGGCCGTTGGCGGGCTCGTCCAAGATCAAAAGCTCGGGCGATCCCAGAAGGGCCTGCGCGATGCCCAGGCGCTGGCGCATCCCGAGCGAATAGGTCGACACGGGCTCGTCGAGCCTCCCTTCGAGATTGACCAGACGGGCGAGCTCTCCGATCCGCTCCCGCGAGCCGTTGCCGAGCATGCGGGCGAAATGTTCCAGGTTCTCGCGGCCGGTCAGGTAACGGTAGAGGTCCGGCGACTCGACGATGCACCCGACGCGCTCCATGGCCCGCCGAAAATCCCGCGCCAGGTCGAAGCCCCGGATCCGGATCCGCCCGCGGTCCGGCCGGGCCAGGCCCACGAGCATGCGGATCGTGGTGGTCTTGCCGGCCCCGTTGGGTCCCAGAAAGCCGAAGACTTCGCCGGCGTAGAGCTCGAAGGAGACATCGGCGACCGCTTCGCGGCGCCCGAACCACTTGACGAGATTTTCGGCGATGAGGACCGGCTCGGACATCGGAACGAGAGTCTAAAGTCTAAGGTCCAAAGTCTAAAGTTCCCTAGAGACGCTTCCCTATCCTTAGACCTTAGACCTTAGACTTTAGACCTTAACCTTATGATTCCGGCGTGCGCATCTCCTCGCCCTGGCTTCTCTGGCGGCTCCCCGCCGTGGGCGCGGTCGCGGCCGCCGCTCTCTTCGCCGCCGGCTTCTGGTACGCGCTCAAGGGCTCGACCGGAGAGCCGCTGGGCGAGCCTCCGCCTCCGCCGATCACTCCCCAACCGATCGCGTCCTCCTCCGGACGCCGGATCCTTCTCGTTCTGGGCGACTCGCTGGCCCGCGGGACCGGAGACGAGTCCGGGCGCGGGTTTGCCGGCGAGGTCCACGACGCGCTGGCGCGCAAGGGACCCGTCGATCTCGTCAACCTGGCGGTCAACGGGGCGGAGTCGGAAGACGTTCTCCGGCTCGTCCAGAGCGCCAACGTTCGCAGCCTCGCCGCTTCCGCCGCCTGGATTCTGCTCTCGGCGGGCGGCAACGATCTCTCTCACGCCGTTCCGCGCGCCGGATCGCCGGTAGAAGCTCTGGCCGAGGTCGGCGACGCGCGACGGCGCTTTCTCTCCAACCTGCGCGAGATCCTGGCCGCGCTGCGAGGCGCCAATCCCGCCTCCCCGATTTTCGTGATTGGTCTCTACGATCCCTTCGCCGACGCGCAGGCCGGCGCACGCGCCGGCGCTGCGGTGATCCTGTCGTGGCGTTCGGCTGCGGAAGAGACCGCGCTTGCCTACCCCAATGTCACCGTCGTTCCCACATTCGATCTCTTCTTTCAAAGACCCGACCGCCTCGCGCCCGACCACTTCCACCCCAACCGCAAAGGATACGCGGAGATCGCCCAAAGAATCGAGCAGCTCCTGGCGCAATAAAAAGCCCCGCGCCGGAGCGCGGGGCATTGCGCAAGCGAGACGAATCAGCGGTGCTCGCGGTCGCCGTCCCACCGCCGACTGTCGTCGCGGTGGAACCGGTTGTACCGGTCGTATCGCCAGTCGGAGTGACCGAACCGGTTGTACCGGGCGATGTGGTAGGGACGACGCGACACGACCCACCGGCCGCCGTAGAACGTCACCGGAACGAAGCCCTGGTCGCAGTAGAACCCGTAGCCGTAGCCCGGAACGAAGACGACCTGACCGACGTACGGCGCCGGAACGTAACCTCCAATCACGAAGGGCGGGGCGCCGATCCCGATGGAGATGTGTCCGTGCGGCACGGGAAAACTTCCCTGAAAGAAAACCTGGCCCTGCGCGGTCTGCACGCCGCCAAGCGCAAGCGCGGCGACGAATCCCGCCGCGGCCAATGATCTGCGAATCCTCTCGCTCATGAGAGCCTCCTGCCGCGCTCCCTCTCGGCGCGGCATGGTCAGAAATCGCAACGCCGATGCCACCAGGCAGTGCTCCAAGCAAAGAACTTGCGGCATCGGTCGGGCTGCCCGCGTCCTCCCAGGTAGCCAGTCTGGCCCCTGGCCGCCGCAAGGAGGTGAACCGATGATGAACCGGCGTTCCTTCGGGAGGGGCCTGGCTGGAGATCAGCCGGGGACGCGTCGGTCACAAATTGTGAATTGTGAATGGCGAATTCCGAGTAGGGCGAGCGATCACTCTTCCGCTCTACTCACAATTTTCAATCGGCAATTCACAATTCTCAGAGTCTCAATAATTCTCACCGACGAACGCAAGACTCGCCAAACCGGAGGGCTGTAGCGGCCTCACAGAAAGAAGCGCCGCAGGCGCAACGCGCCGCGGATGAGGGCGAAGAGAAGCGACGCGGTCGAGGAGTAGCGGCCGACCTTGGCGTAGAGGGACTGTCTCCCGAAGAGTTTGTAAGCGGCGGTCGCGCCGGCAGCGACTCCGCCTGCCAGCCATCCGGCGATCCGGAGCTGCGTGCGCCGGGCCTCGACCTCCTCGCGCACGCCGCCGATCTCGCTGGCCAGATTCAGCCGCTGCCGCCGCCCTCGGGCGACCAGCTCCTCGAGCCGCTCCTGCAAATCGCTCATTCCGAACCTGCCCGGAACCGCGCTTCCACGTCGTCGATCGGCGTCGGCCGCGTCGAATCCGCGGGAACAGGCGCCGCGAATTCCGCGGGCTCCTCGCGGCCGACAGCGGCGCGCTGCAGCGCCTCCCAGTCCTTGGCGAGCTCGCCGCCGGTCACCGGAAACTCGAAGGGCCGGACCTTCGACAAGGCCTTCCAGCCCAGCACGGCAGCGGCCGCCGCCGCAGCCACGAAGAGGACCAGCGTCGCCAGGATACCGGCCCACAGGCGGCCGAAGAGGAGCGTGAAGAGGGCCACGAGAAGCGCGGTCGTGAGAAAGGCAGTCATGAAAGCGAGGGCCGCTGCGACGACGAAGGACCCGATTCCCCGAGCCAGGTGAGCGCCCTTGTCCGCCGCTTCCTCGCGAAAGATCTCCATGCGCGTGGCGAGAAGGTCGCCCGCCGCCTGGAGCGCGGCGCCGACGCGGTCGCGAAGGCGAGGCGCGGCCGGTTCTTCGATTGGTCCGGGCGAAGGTTCAGACATGTCGCGCAGGGGAGGACGGCTGAGCCGCGGCGTGAGAGCGCTGCCGCGTCCGCCGGTCCAGCGGGGCGACGGCGACTCCTTCCTGCTGCAGCAACTCCCGGATCCGCCGCGCGATTGCCGGAGCGCCCGGCGTATCGCCGTGAATGCAGATCGTGCGCGCCTCCACCGAAACGCGGGTTCCGTCGACGGCGGTGACCGACCCGTCGCGGGCGATGGAGAGGGCCTGGGCCGCCGCGGCCTCGGGATCCGTCCACAGAGCGTCGGGACGCGCGCGGGGGACGAGACTTCCGTCCGCCTGGTACCGCCGGTCGGCGAACGCTTCCGCCGCGACCGGCAAGCCGGCCTCGCGGCCGGCCTCCAGAAGCATGGAGCCGGCCTGTCCGAACAGAATGAGCGTCGAGCGGTATCGCCGCACGGCCTCGGCGATGGCCCGGGCGACGTCCGGAAACTCCCCGGCCGCGTGGTACAGCGCGCCGTGCGGCTTGACGTGGGAGAGGTGCGCGCCCTGCGAACGGACGAATCCGTCGAGTGCGCCGATCTGAAACAACACCAGGCGCTCGACCTCCTTGGCCGGCATCTCCACGGCCACTCGGCCGAAGCGCTCGCGGTCCGCGTAGCCTGGATGCGCGCCCACGCGCACGCCGTGCGCCAGCGCGAGCTGCACGGTTTCGTCCATGGTGGTCGGAGTTCCCGCGTGCAGGCCGCACGCGACGCTGACCGAAGTCAGAAACGGCAGCAGGTGGGCGTCGTCCAGGCCCTCGCCGACGTCCGCGTTTAAGTCGATGACCACCGCCACCATCCTACTCTGGCGGCTTGCTCCGGGGGAGATCGACCCGTGCGAAACGCAGAAAGCTCCCGGGCGCGGCCTGGGCCAGGAGGGGGAAATCGTCCCGAGCGATGGTGGCAATCCGGGAATAGCCGCCGGTGACCGGCCGGTCGGGGCCGAGCACGATCGGCAAGCCGTCGTTGGCCACCTGAATACCCCCCAGAGGCGTTCCCTCCGGAGGGATGTCCGCGGGCAGCGCGAGGCGGATGGACGGCCCTTCCAGACGGATTCC
>DATFTF010000355.1:0-7331 GCA_035262245.1 Thermoanaerobaculia bacterium | reverse complement strand
TGGCTCTGGTCTTCGGACTCTTAAACGCTTTGGTGCGCCCGATCTTGAAGCTCCTGACCTGTCCGCTCCTCATCCTGACGCTCGGTCTCTTCACCTTCGTCATCAACGCTTTCATCCTCTGGATGACCTCAGCGCTTTCGGTCAAGCTCGGCCTGGGATTTCACGTGGCCGGTTTCTGGCCCGCGTTCTGGGGCGCTCTGGTGATCACGATCGTCAGCATCGTGCTCTCGCTGTTGATTCCGGATCCCGAGCGTACGTAAATACAATGCCCGTATTGTAGTCCTTGCCGGGCCCCGTCGTGCCCGGCACGTTTCTTGCCATTTGTTCCTCCGTGGATTGGCGCCGGCTCTGCCGGCCCTGCTGGGAGGTCCCATGGCTAACGAGCACCAGGCTTTTCTTCTGCTGCGCTTCGGCTTCACGGTCGCGCCGATCATCGCGGGTCTCGACAAGTTTCTCCATTTGCTGACCGACTGGGAGAAGTATCTGGCCCCATTCGTACCCAACACGCTGGGGATCCAGCCTCACACGTTCATGATGATCGTCGGAGTCGTCGAGATCGTGGCCGGTCTCGTCGTCGCGTTCGCGCCCCGCTGGGGCGGTTACCTGGTGGCCCTGTGGCTTCTGGGGATCATCGTCAACCTGATCGCCGTCGGCGGCTATCTCGACGTCGCTCTGCGGGACCTGGGACTGCTGCTGGGCGCCGTGGCCATGTCCCGTCTGGCCGAGGACGAAGCACGAGTGGGGATTGCGTCGCCTCAGCTGCGCGCGGGATCTGCGTCCTGACGGACCGGCTCCCCGCGGCCGGAGCTGGGCACGACCGAGGCCCTCAAATCATCCGATCACGCTGCGAAGTCTCCTTGCCGGCAGATAGACCTCGTAGTCGACCGCATCGACCAGAAGCGCCGAAACCGGCGGTCCAAGTGGAAGGCCGATTCTCTCGAGCTGCGCGATCCGAAGACTTTCCACGCGCATCACGCGCGGACTCTGATTTCGATGCCAGAGGCTCCAGGTCAGAAGTCGGCCGCGGGAGTCGGGCACGAAGCCGGTATGCGGATTGGTGAGCACATCGAGCATCTCCGCGTCCGGCGCTCCCAGGGAGTCCGTCTCACCCTGGGCGACGATGGCGACGGATCCATCTTCCGAGAGAGCCTCCCAACGTCTGGCCGCGCCGTCGCGCCGGCCGGAGAGCCGCAGTGGAAGCCATCGGAACGGAACGCGGAAGAGCGCCGACGAGAAGGCCGACAGCCAGGCCGTCGACAGGTAGAGCCCGTGGAAAAAGACGGCTCCGGGCCGGCCCGTGACGGGATCGAGGACGTAGGTTCTCAGGTTCATCTGAAAGCAACCGAGGCGCGGCAGGCCCGGAAAGGCCGGGCGCAAGGCGCGGTTGCGAAAGAGGACCGCGCTCAGGCGCCCGCGGCCGTCCCGAGACCAGGGGACAAGGTCGCGCGGCAAAAGGCGTGCGAGGGCATCCTCGGGCGGCGCCCAGGTCACGATCAGGAGGTCCTCGAGAGTCACGAGCACGTGCCAAGGGCGGCGCGGCCGCCGTCTCCCCTCCATCGCTCCGACCGGCGCGGAAAGAATCATGGCCGGGCGGGGCGCCTTCGAAACGCGCGTTCCCAGCGGTAGTCGACGTTCTCGACGAGAAAGGCCGCGGCCGGCGTGAGGGTCGTGCCCGCGAGCGTTTCGAGCAGCGGCGCCCGCGCCCGGACGAGTCCGATCGGGCGCGGCTTCCAGTTCGTTCGGGCGCCTCGGACGCAGACGATCCTGCCGTCTTCGGCCGCGAAGGTGTAGGGCGCAGGTCCGGCATAGCGGCGCGCCTCGTCCCAGGTCCCGAACACCGATTCCGGCGGCAACGCGCTCGAGTGAGCCAGCGCCTCGATCTCGAGGCCCGAGGAGGTGGAGATGGCTATTCTCTCCTCCGTCCGCTCGACGCGAACCCGGCAATGCCGGTAGCCGTAGTGCGTCAGGAGCCTGCCGGCCGCCACCATGGGCCAGCGGTCGGTCTCGCTGGCGAGAATCTGGAGGCCCCGATACTGTTCCCCTTCTTCGCTCATGAAACGCGTGAAGATCCGGTATCCCGCCAGGAAGAAGTCCGTCCCGAAAACCCGGGGCAGGCCCGCCGGCCGAAGGCCGCGCGTCGCCACGCAGGCTGCCGCCAGAAAGCCGTTCGGGCCGTCGGCATCGAGAGTCAGGCCCGGGGCAACCAGGCGCTCCAGGTTCCCGCGAGGGGCCGCGAAGGTGACCGCGACGGCCCAGTCGAAGTGAGCGACCACCGGGAAGGCATGACGAATCAAGGCTGCGTCTTCCAGTGATGGGCGATCGAGTTGGCGTAATAGGTCAGCAGCGGAAGCTCCGAGGACTCCGCGGTGAAAAGGCCCTCTTCTTCGCGAACGAGGTGGCGCAGGGTGAGCATCCGCAGGCCGACGTCAATGGCGTAATCCTGATCGCCTCGCGGGACGTACACGTGCGCCCCGCCTGCTTCGAGCTCCTCCATCAGGCCGTAGACCTGGGCCTTGAGCTCCAGCTCGCTCCAGCTTCTGCCGGGCTCTCTCACGAAGACGGTGGCCACCAGCGGCACCGGGACGGCCGGGATGATCCGGGCGATAGCCTCCATCAAGTCGCGGGCCAGCGCTTCGACGCGGGCGAACCGCTCCTCTTTCGCCAGGCTCGATAGGTCGAGCTTTTGCTCCCGGGCGTAGCGGGCAAGCGAGACCGGCGACCCGAAGTTGACGCAGGCATAGCCGAAGCGGTGCCAGCGGTTGCTCGACAGAAGCAGGAGATTGCGCAGGACGAATGCGGCCGTCGTCGTCAAGGCGCGAAGAGCGCCGGGGCGCGTGGCCGCGGCGTCGAGGCCGAGGAGCAGGCTGCGATCCTCGAAGACGCGGTCGTAGTTGATCCCCACCGGCACGAAGGCGATGTCCCGGTCGCCCGCGGGATCGAACGCGCGCAGCATGTAGTCGAGAATGCCGAGCTTGGGCGGCCGCAGGCGTCCGTCCTTGGAGAGTCCTCCCTCCGGGAAGAGCGCCTGGGTCACGCCGGCCCCGGTTGCCATCGTCACGTAGCGTTCCAGGACTTTCCGGTAGAGCGCGTCGCGAGAGTTGCGGCGCACGAAGTAGGCCCCCATGGCGCGGATCAGGGTCTGCAGCGGCCAGATGCGGGCCCACTCGCCGACCGCGTAGGACAGGGCGGCCTTCTCCGCGGCCAGATAGGCCACCAGGATGTAGTCCATGTTGCTGCGGTGGTTGATGAGGAAGACCACCGTGGTTTTCTCGCCGATGGCCGCGAGGCCCGCCTCGTCGGAGTATCCCAGGCGCACGCGGTAGAGGGACCGCGCGAGATTCCGGGCGAGCGCGTAGCCCAGGCGGAAATAGGCGTAGGCGTTGAAGGACGGGACGATCTCCCGGGCGTAATGGTCGACGCGGGAGCGAGCGATTTCCTTCGGCGCGCCGGTTGCCCGGGTCTCCGCTTCCGCCGCCTCCTGGACCTGAGAATCGAAAAGGAGGCGATCGATCAGGACGTCGCGCTTGGTCAGGGTCAGCTGCGGGATGCGGATCTTCAGCTTCGTGTTGATGTCCTCGAGCACGCGGTGGACGCGCCGCTTCCACACCCAGCGGGCGGACGGGAGCAGCAGAACGTCGAGCGTGGCCCAGAGAGCGAGGGCGGCGATGAGGACGACCAGCCACAGCGGGAGCGTGACCGTCGAAGTCATGAGGATTGCAGCCTGCTAGTCCACGCGGCCCCGAGCGGCCACCTTCCAGACCGCCTCCACTCTGCCGCCGCGGACGGCGTGGATCCGGTCATGGAGGTTGGTGACGACGCAGGCGTGATTGGGCACGACCCGCACGCGCTGACCGACTCGGAAGGATTCACCCGGCCCGATCTCCACGACGCCGTGCTCCTCGGACAGGCTCGAGAGACGCGAGGCTCCGCCCTGGACGAGCCCGTGTCCGCTCGCGCGCGGCCGCAGGGGATCGGTCGAGAGCGTCTTGGAGCCCGCGTCGAGAACGGCGTGGCCCGGTACGGCCACCGAGACAACGGTCGCCAGGATCGTTAGCGCGCAGTCCGAAAGCGCGCAGGCGCCCAGGCTGACCTGCGACAGGTCATGGAAGACGTAGTTGCCGGGCCGGCATTCGGTGACGCCGGCGACCTTCATCGCATGGGCAGCGGTGGGAGTCGATCCCACGGAGAGCTCCGAAATCGCGAGCCCCTCGCGCCGCAGCACCTCGGCTGCGGCAACGAGGATCTCTCCTTCGCTCCGGGCCACCGCCTCGATGCCTTCCGGCGTCTCCTGACGGTACGCGTGGCCGGCGTGCGTGAAGATGCCGGCGAGCTCGATGCCCGGAAGCTCCGCGATACGGAGCGCGGTCTCCAGCGCCCGTTCCGGCGCGACGCCCACGCGGTGAAGTCCCGTGTCGATCTTGAGCAGCACTCCCAGGCGTCTCCCGGCGGCGCCAAAGGCCGGGGAAAGCGTGGCCGCGCCTTCGACGCTGTCGGCGCCCACCCGCAGCCGGATGCGGTCGGAAAGCGCAAGGAGCCTCTTCGCTTTGTCCGCGCCGACGATGGGGTAGGCCAGGAAGAGATCGTCGAAGCCGGAGTCGGCGAAGACTTCCGCCTCGCCGGTCTTGGCGAGCGTCAGTCCCGAGGCGCCGGCCGTAAGCTGCATGCGACCGATCTCGGGGGTCTTGTGCGTCTTGCCGTGGGGCCGAAGCTTGACTCCGGCGGCGCGCGCGCGCTCGGCCTGCCGGGCGATGTTGCGCTCCAGGACGTCCAGGTCCACCAGGACCGCTGGGGTCTCGAGGTCTTCGATGAGGGTCATGGATCGCTCTATTATCTCGATGGCTTCTTCTCCCCACGCCGAGAACGCGCGGGAACGCCGAGAACGCCGGGAAGTTTAGGCCGAATCGCCCGACGGCTCTTGTTTTGTCAGGCAGTGAATCGTCCCCAGCCCCCACACCAGATCGACGGCGTGGATGCCGACCACCGGGCGATCCGGGAAGAGCTCTGCAAGGATCCCGAGGGCCACACGGTCCTTCGGATCGTTGAACGTCGGCGCGAGGACCGCCGCATTGGCGATGTAGAAGTTCGCGTAGGAGGCCGGAAGCCTGCGGCCGTCAAAGACGAGAGGAGCCGGCATGGGCAGATCCACCACCTCGATCTTCGCGCCGTCGGCCCCGCGCGCCCCCGCCAGGCGCTCGCGGTTTTCCTCGAGCGCGGCGTAGTTTTCGTCCGAGGAGTTCGTCTCACGGCACAGCACGACCGTCGTCGGGTTCACGAAGCGGCACAGATCGTCCACGTGCCCGTGGGTGTCGTCGCCGGCGATCCCGCGGCCGAGCCACACGACCTGCCGGACTCCGAGAAAGTCGCGGAAGATCCCCTCGTAGCCGCGCCGGTCGAAACCGGGATTGCGCGGCTGGATCTCGGAGTCGAGCAGGCACTCCTCGGTCGTGATGAGCGTCCCCTTTCCGTTGACGTCGATCGCACCCCCTTCGAGCACGAGCTCGCGCCCGCCGGCGGCGGCGCGAAAGACCCGTGCGCTGATGGCTTTCACAATGCGGTCCGTCAGCCGCGCGTCCTTCCGGAAGTCCGAATAGCGCGCCCAGCCGTTGAAGGCAAAGCGCGCCACGGCCACCTCGCCGGAGCGGTCGTGGACCAGGAACGTCGGGCCGGAGTCGCGTGTCCATCCCCGGTCGGTCGGGAAGGGGAAGAACTCGATGCGCTCCGCGTCGGCGGCCGCGCGCTTCAGGATCCGGCGGATGCCCGGTTCGTGGGCCCGCGACTCGACGAGGATGCGGACTCGCTCGCCGCCGGCGATCCTCCGGGCCATCTCCGCGTAGACCCAGGGAATCGGCGCGAACTTTCCCGGCCAGTCCGTCCTGTTGTGGGGCCAACCGATCCACGTCGCCGCGTGCGGCTCCCACTCCGCCGGGAGGCGAAAGCCGAGCGCGGCCGGCGCTACGGCCTTTTCGTCCACGGGTCTGCGTCGAGAAAACGGCGGGTGATGCCGCCGTAGGCGTCGATGCGCCGGTCCCGCAGGAACGGCCAGTTTCGCCGCACGTCCTCGATTCGCGCGAGGTCGATCTCCGCGACCAGGATCTCCTCGCGGCCGACGGAGGCCTCCGCCACGATCACTCCCTGGGGGTCGGCGACGAAGGAGGATCCCCAGAACTCGATTCCCGCGCCGCCGCCCTCCGGCGTCTCGTGCCCCACCCGGTTGACTGCGGCGACGTAAAGGCCGTTGGCGATGGCATGGCCGCGCTGCACCGTGATCCAGGCCTCCCGCTGCGCCGCGCCGTGCTCGGCCTTCTCGTGGGGGTGCCATCCGATGGCGGTCGGATAGAACAGGACCGCGGCCCCGGCCAGCGCGGAGAGACGAGCGCCCTCGGGATACCACTGGTCCCAGCAGATCAGCGTCGCCACCTTCCCGGCCCGCGTGTCGAAGGCGGGGAAGCCCAGGTCCCCCGGCGTGAAGTAGAACTTCTCGTAATAGGCCGGGTCGTCCGGGATATGCATCTTGCGGTAGAGGCCCAGGATCCTGCCGTCGGCGTCGAGGACCACGGCGCTGTTGTGGTAGAGGCCGGGAGCCCGGCGTTCGAAGATCGGGGCTACAATACTTATATTGTTTTCCCGGGCCGCCGCGCCGAGCCGCTCGGTCGTGGGACCGGGCACCGTCTCGGCCAGGTCGAACGTGGCCGGATCTTCGCGCTGGCAGAAGTAGCGGGAACGGAACAGCTCGGGCAGGCAGACCACCTGCGCTCCCTTGCCCGCCGCCTCGGCGACGAAACCGGCGGCGCGGGAAAGGTTGGCGTCCGGGTCCAATCCGCAGGCCATCTGGACCAGGCCGACGCGGAAGTTCTTCGCCGTGGTCATCGCGCGGAGACTAGCTTAGAGACTGCCGCGGTAGAAGGGGATGACTTTGAACAGGAAGAAGGCCGCCTCGTCGGCCGCCAGAACCGCGAGGAGGAGGAGAAAGACGCTGTCCCGCATGCGGCCCGGCTTCCAGATCCGCGCCGCCGGAAGCAGGAAGGCCAGACCCAGAAACGGGAGGACGGCGAAGAAGTAGCGCCCGTTGGTCGCCCGCATCGAGCCGTAGATGGCATAGGCCTCCCAGCTGTTGATGAGGTAGGCGACGGCGAAGAGGAGGAAAACGCCCTGAGAGGCGGCGATCAGCTTGTCCGCCGTCCCGGCCTGGGGCGCGATCCAGGGAAATGCCAGCCAGGGAACGCCCGCGAGGAGACTGTAGAGGAGGCGTTTGGGGAGGGCCGCGCCGTCGGCCATCGCGAAGATCCAGCCGGCGGACACGAGAAAGGCGAGGATCGCCGCGGCGCGTGCGA
>DATFTF010000354.1:0-3652 GCA_035262245.1 Thermoanaerobaculia bacterium | reverse complement strand
TCGACGAGGCGGCGGGCTTCGTTCAGGCGCGCCTCCAGGTCCTCGACCGAAGGCTGGTGAAAGCGGAAGGAGATCGGGGGACCCGGATTCAAGCGCGGCACGTCGGAAGGAAACTGGATATGGCGCGGCGCCGGCCCGTTGCGTGTCAGGACGAAGACGAGCTCGGACACGCCGGCTTCCCGGGCCATGCGCTGCGCCTCCAGAAGCATCTCCGCCGACGCATTGTGCTCGAACAGCACGTACTTCCAGACCACGCGCAGGCGGTGGTCGCCCGAGGCGCTGGCGCCGGCCAGATCGCAGAGAAACCGAAAGGCCATATCGAAATGGCCATGGATCCGGTACTTCTCATAGCTCTCCTCGTCGGCGCCGTCGATCGAGCAGATGACCTCGTCGAATCCGGAGCGCGCCATTTCCGGCCGGAAGATCCCGTTCGCATTGGTGCACATGCTGATCCAGGCGTCCGGGAGCCGCGCGCGGCTGCGGCGGGCCATCTCCCACAGGCGGGGATTCAAGAGCGGCTCGCCGTGCCCCTGGAAATCGAGAAGCTCCACGGACAGTCCGGCCCGGACGAGGTCGGCCAGGATCCGATCGAGAATCTCGGGATCGAGCTGGAATTCCTTGGAATGCTGTCGCCGGACGGCCAGCGGCACGCACCCCGGACAATCCAGCGAGCAGTAATAGGAGGGTTCGACGCGGAAAATGCGGATCGTGCGCCGATCCCACTCCGGCCAGGGCCCTGGCGGAAGGACTCGCAGGAGAAGGCACCGCTCGCAATCTTCCGGCCAGGCCATGCGCCCCGCGTCGACGCTCGCGCGAACCTCCTGATACAGGCCATTTGAGAAAACGTCGGCGTAGTCGGCGGCGGGATTCCAGGCCTGCAGGACCCGGTCGCTGCCGGCGTCGTCCCAGCAGACCAGGTCGCCCCAGGCGCGCAGGAAGATGCTGTCAACCGATGGGCACACCAGGCGCGCGGGCAGCGCAGGGCTCGGTTGCGGCTCGGGAGCGCCCGGCTCCGGATAACGGTCGACGTACGTCAGCCAGTCGAAACCGCTCGGCTTGCGGGGCGCTATGCGACGCCCCTCTCGCTGCCCATGCTCTCTCCAGTGCCGGATGGCCGAAACTTCATCGTTGATTCCAACAGGCGCGAGGTCGGTGTAGGCGCGGACGTACCACTGCCAGTCGAATCCGGGCGGAGCCTCGTACGTCTTTTCCGGAGGCGTGGGTTCCACGCGGCGGCCTTCGGCCCGGCCGTATTCGCGCCAGTGCCGGAGGGCCGAGGCCTCGTCGGCGATCCCGGCGGCGGCCAGATCCGGGTAGCCTTCGATATAGCGCCGCCAGTCGAATCCCGGCGGCTCGAGCCCGCGACCCTGCCGGCGTGGCCATGCTCTTCGGAGGGCGCGGCGCCACCAGAAGGCCGCTTTCGCCTCAGATCTCGACGACATGGCCTTCCTGGAGCTCGCGGGGGAACGAGCGCTTGTAGGCGCGCACGCCGGCGACCAGCCGTACGCGAAAGACGATCCTTCCGGCGCGCCGCGCGCGCAGCGTCCAGGTCGCTGCGGCGTTGGAAGGAGCGGCGATCTCGACGTAGAACCCGGAGCGCTCCGCCCCGGCGACGGCCGGATAGACCCGCGCCACGTCGGGCCGCGGCGCCGGGATCGCCGGCACTGTCCGACCGCCCGAATCGATCAGCTCGACGGAATCGGGCGGGTCGCCCCGAGCGAGGATCCAACCGACGATCATCAGAGTGCCTTCGGCGATCGCCGCGGAATCGAGAAACCCGATCGTTATCGGTCCGAAGGGAGGAGGAAGGGCCGCCGTGCGGCCGTCCGCGGCGAGGCGCACTCGCTGCAGCGCCTCCCGGGCGGCGCGGAGCGTCTGATCGACGGCATCGGCATCGTGAGAGAAGCTCGGGAGAAACAGCCCGTTGGTGATGACTCCCCGCTCGAGGCAGTGCTGGACGAAGATCCCGAGAGCCGCCCGTCCCGAGATGGCGCCGCAGTCCTCCAACGCGATCTCCATGCGCGCCGGATGGCCGACCAGAGAGAGCGGTATCCGCATCCGAGCCGCTTCTTCGTGGATTCCCGACGCCAGCCGCCGTCCCACGTCGGCTACCCGTTCGGAGACGGGCTCGCGGGCATAGAGATCCAAAGCCGCTCGGGCGCACGCGAGCGAGAGCGTCTCGCCGCGGCAGGTCATGTCGACTCCCAGCGAATCGGCGCCCTGCATGAGGCGGCGGGGCCCGACCAGCGCGGAGAGAGGCATCCCGTTGGCGAGCGCCTTGCCCAAGCACGCCAGGTCCGGAACGACTCCGGTCAGCTCCTGCGCGCCGCCGCGAGCGATGCGGAAGCCGGTAACCATTTCGTCGAAAACGAGAAGGGCTCCGTTCTCATGCGCCAGGTCGCGGACGCTTTCGAGGTACCCGTCGCGGGGGATCTCCTCCCGGAACGGCTCCATCACCACCGCCGCCACCCGCCCGGAGTGCCGCGCGAAGAGAGCCCGCAAAGCCTCGAGGTCGTTGAAGGGGAAGGAATGCGTCAGCCCGCCGAAAGCCGTGGGGATTCCGCGGATTGCCCGGTTGGAGACCGCGAACCAGTCGTGGAAGCCGTGGAAGCCAAAATGGAGAATCACGTCTCTCTCGGTGTGCGCCCGCGCCAGGCGGACGGCGGCGGTCACCGCATCCGAGCCGTTCTTGCCGAAGGCGACCATCTCCGCGCAGGGGACGAGCTCGACGATCTTCTCGGCGACTTCGACTTCGAGCGGGCTCGGCATGGTGAGCGTCGGCGCCGCGCCGAGCTGACCGCCGATGGCCTCGCCGATCTCCGGCCGGCCGTAGCCGAGCAGGACCGATCCCCATCCGAAGAGCCAGTCCACGTAGACGCGCCCGGTGGTGTCGGTCACCCGGCAGCCCTGGGCCCGAGCCAGAAACTGGGGATAGACGCCGTTTTCGCCGAATAGAAGAGGACGCGCGCTCATGGCCAGCTCGCCGTTGGCCAGAACCCGGCGCGCGCGGGCGACCAGCAGAGCCGCTTCGTCGACCGCGGCGGAGCGGTCGGGATCGCGCGCGGCCGGCGCGGGAAGATTGGCCAGAGGCACCTGGCAGCGGACGGGAAGGTGCGGCCGAGGAACGACGGACATGCTCAAGATACGGAGAATCGGGAGAACGTGTCCAGGCGAGCTTCGCGAACCGAGAACGCCGCGCGTCGGAGGAAATGGAAGAGCCGCGCGAACGGTTGAGCTATTTGCAAGGCTCCGGAGCCGCTTCTATAGTGGCCGGGGCGCACGGACGATCATGAAGCTCCCCATCTACATGGACCATCACGCGACGACGCCGGTCGATCCGCGTGTGGTAGAGGCCATGCTTCCGTACTTCACGGAGGTCTTCGGCAACGCCGCCTCGCGCAACCACGTGTTCGGTTGGGCCGCGGAGGCGGCGGTCGACGAGGCGCGGCACGCGATCGCGAAGGCCCTGAACGCTTCGGACAAGGAAATCGTGTTCACCTCCGGCGCGACGGAGTCGGACAATCTTGCGATCCTGGGCGCCGGGCGGATGTATCGAACGAAGGGGAATCACGTCGTCACCGGAAAGACCGAGCACCGCGCAATCCTCGACGCCTGCGCGGCCCTGGAGAAGGAGGGCTTCGAGGTCACCTAT
>DATFTF010000353.1:0-4679 GCA_035262245.1 Thermoanaerobaculia bacterium | reverse complement strand
ATAGGGGAACGATGACCGTCGCCGACTTTGCCGCCGCGGCGCGGCGGGCGACGGTGGAACGCACGAACGTATGGATTACGGAGGTGACGAATCGATAAGAAGAGCATTCGCGTCAACGAACAGATCCGCTGGAAGGAAGTCCGGCTGATCGGCGGCGAGGGAGAACCCCTCGGGATCGTGCCGATGGCCGACGCTCTCGCGAAGGCCCGGGAAGCCAACCTCGACCTGGTCGAGATCGCTCCGACCGCCAACCCGCCGGTCTGCCGGATCATGAACTTCGGAAAGTTCATCTATCAGCAGAAGAAGAAACAGCAGGACTCCAAGAAGAAACAGAAGACGACACAGGTCAAGGAAGTGAAGTTCCGTCCCAACATCGACGACCACGACTACGACTTCAAGATCAAGAACATCCTGAAGTTCCTGGCGCACGGCGACAAGGTCAAGGCGACCGTGCAGTTCCGCGGCCGCGAGATGGCGCGGCGCGAGAACGGCCAGAAGGTGCTCGACCGGCTGCTGACGGACCTGACCGGCAAGGCGGTCGCCGAGAGCCGCTCGGAGATGCTCGGCAACCGGCTCTACCAGATCCTGTCGCCGGTGAAGGCGCACTGACCTCAGGCGCTTCACGAAAGGAAGCAAATGCCGAAGCTGAAGACGCACAGAGGCGCCGCCAAGCGTTTCAAGCGGACGGCTTCGGGAAAGTTCAAGAGAGCCAAGGCGTTCAAGAGCCACATCCTCACCAAGAAGGCGCCGGGAAGGAAGCGCGGACTGGCCAAGTCCACCCTGATCTCCAAGGCCGACGCCGCCCGAGTTCGGGAGATGTTGCCGTACGCCTGACGGGGCGGAAGGCGTGAGGCGGTAGGCGGCAGGCGCGCGGGTTCCGTTCGCCTTCCCCCTTCCGCCTTCCGCCTCCCGGCCATCAAGGAGAACGAAATGCCACGCGTCAAACGAGGACCCAAGCGGAAGAATCGACGGGCGAAGACTCTGGCCCTGGCCAAGGGCTACTACGGCACCAAGTCCAAGTCTTACCGGATGGCGAAGCTCCAGGTGGAGAAGTCGCTCCAGTACGCCTACCGCGACCGCAAGGCCAAGAAGCGCGACTTCCGCGGTCTCTGGATCGTGCGGATCAATGCGGCGGCCCGGGAAAACGAGATCTCCTACAGCCGCCTGATGGACGGGCTGAAGAAGGCGGGCAGCGACATCAATCGCAAGATGCTCGCCGATCTTGCGGTGACCGATCCGAGCGCCTTTTCGCATCTGGTCGGCGTGGCCAAGGCCGCGCTGGCGGGCGCCTGAGCGCGTGAGGCGCCGGGCGTAAGGCGGAGCGCGTGGCGGACGGCGGCGCTCCGGCGGAGGTGCTGCGGCGCTTCCGTGAAGCGGCAGCGGAAGAGGTCACTTCGCGGGCTGACTTCGAGCGGCTCAAGGGCCGGTTCCTGGGCCGGGAGAAGGGTCTGGTTCCCGGACTCTTCGGTGCGCTCAGGAGCCTTCCCCCGGCAGAGCGCGCCTCCTTCGGGGCCGAAGCCAACGCGGTCAAGCGTGAGATCGAAGAGGCCGTCGCGCGGCTCGGAGAGGAGGTCTCCCGGCGCGAAGCGGCAGCGCGGCAGGCGAGCGACGCGGTCGACGTCACGCTGCCCGGCCGCCGGCCGCGCGCGGGAGGGCTTCACCCCGTCACAATTGTCCGGCGCCGGATCGAAGGCATCTTTCTGCGTATGGGCTACTCGATCGCCGACGGGCCGGAGCTGGAGAACGACGCCCACAATTTCGAGGCTCTGAACTTTCCGCCCGAGCACCCCGCCCGCGACGCTCAGGACACGTTCTTTGTGGACCGCAAGGCGCGCTCGCCGCTGCTGCTGCGGACGCACACCTCGCCCGTTCAAATTCGCGAGATGAAGAAGCGCGGCGCACCGCTGAAGCTCATCGTCCCCGGACGCGTCTACCGCTACGAGAGCGTGGACGCGACGCACGCCGCGGTGTTCAATCAGGTGGAGGGCCTGGTCGTCGATCGGGGCATCTCCCTGGCGGACCTGAAGGGAACGGTCGCCGAGTTCTTCGCCGCCCTGTTCGGCCGCGACACGCGCGCCCGCTTCATCCCGACCTTCTTTCCCTTCGTCGAACCGGGCGTGGACGTCGCCGCCAGCTGCATCTTCTGCAAGGGCGTGGGCTGCCCCAAGTGCAAGGGCTCGGGATGGATCGAGCTCGCGGGGGCGGGCCTGGTGCACCCCAAGGTCCTCGCCGGCTGCGGGATCGATCCGGAGGAATACAGCGGGTTCGCCTTCGGGCTCGGGCTCGACCGGGTGGCTCTGCTGCACTACGAGTTTCCGGACCTGCGGCTGCTGCTCGAAGGAGACGAGCGTTTCCTGCGCCAGTTCGCGCGGGAAGCCTAGCCGGGGACCATGAAGTTCTCACTCGATTGGCTAGGTGAATTCGTCGACACGAAAGCCGCAGGCGGCGCGGACGGCGTGCGCGCGCTGCTCGAGCAGGCCGGCATTCCTCTCGAGTCGATGGGCCGCGTCGGCGACGATCCCATTCTCGACGTCGAGATCACGCCCAACCGTCCGGACGCGATGAGCCATCGGGGTCTGGCGCGCGAGATCGCTGCGATGGCCGGACCGCCTCTGGCTCTCTTCTCCGCGGCGCGGGAAGAAGAGAGCCGCAGCGAGAGCTCGGCAGGCGAGGTCGGCGAATTCGCTTCGGTCTCGATCGAGGTCCCCCGGCTGTGCCGCCGCTTCGGGGCGCGCGTCGTCCGGGAACTCAAAAGCGCTCCGGCGCCCGAGAAGATCCGCCGCCGGCTGGCCGCGATCGGCGCCAAGTCGATCTCCGCCGCGGTGGACGCCACCAACTACGTCCTGTGGGAGATCGGTCAGCCGCTCCATGCCTTCGACCTGGAGAAGCTCGCGGGAAGGCGCCTCGTCGTGCGGCGGGCGCGCAAGGGCGAGAAGCTCGTTCTCCTCGATGGGATCGAGTACGAGCTCACGCCGTCGGACGTCGTGGTGGCCGACGCGGAGAGAGCGGTATCGCTCGCCGGCATCATGGGAGGACTCCCAACCGCGGTGACCGCGGAAACGCGCCACGTGTTGCTGGAGGCGGCCTGGTGGGATCCCGTTGCGATCCGAAAGACGGCCCGCCGCCTGGGCCTCCACACCGACGCATCGCACCGTTTCGAGCGCGGCGCCGATCCGGAGGCGATTCCCGAGGCCCTGCAACGGGCGGCCGGGCTTCTATTCGAAACAGGCGGCCGCCGGACCGATGGGTGGATCGACGCGCGGGGACAGCTCTGGAAGAGCGCGAGGCTCGCGCTCCGTCTCTCCCGCCTGCGGCTTCTGGCCGGGGACGACCGGCTCGATCTCGCTTTTGCGGCGGAGGCGCTGACTCGGCTCGGGTTCACGGTGACTTCGCGGACCAGACGCCTCACGGCGCAGGTTCCCACCTGGCGTCCGGACGTCTCGCAGGAAGACGATCTGGTCGAAGAGGTGTTGCGCGTCTACGGGTATCACCGGATTCCGTCGCGGCTGCCGGCCACGAGGGGAGCAGGCGGCCACCTCGAGCCCCTGCGCGAGACGGAAGAGAGGCTCGCCGACATCGCCGCTGCGTCCGGGCTGCTGGAGACGATGAGCAGTCCCTTCGTGGACCGGGAGAGCGAGGAGGGCGGCTTCGCGGCCTGGCGCGCGGCGGCGGGGAGCGCGGACCAGCCGCTCGCGCTCGCCAACCCGCTCGATGACACCCGCAAGGATCTGCGTTCGACCCTGCTGCCCGGTCTTCTCGATGCCGTCGCGCGAAACTTGCACCGGGAAGAATCGGCCGTCGGACTCTTCGAAGTCGGGCGGGTCTTCGACCGCGCCGGCGACCCCGACGACCCCCCGACGTTCGAGTCGCGGCGGTTCGCCTTCGCCATCGCCGGCGACTGGCGCGCGCACTGGAGCGCGCCGGGCGCGGCACGGCGCGCCGATTTCTTCGATGTCCGCGGGCTGGCCGAGCGCCTGCTGGAGCCATGGATCAACCCGGCCGATCTCGACTGCCAGCCCTTCGGCGCGGAGGCCTTCACTCGGGGCGCAGCGGGCCTCCTGCGCTCCCCCCAAGGCGATGCGGTCGGCGTGATCGGCCTGGTGTCGCAGAGCGAAGCGGAAAAACGCAAGATGGCCGCACCGGTGTACGCCGGGGAGCTCCGGGTCGAGGCGATCCCGTCCAGGCGAGAGACGCTGCGCTTCGCGCCGTATTCCTCCTACCCGCCGATCGAGGCGGATCTTTCCTTCACCCATTCGCGTGAAAAGACCTGGCGCGAGATCGAGCGCTTCGTGAAAGCGCGGAATATCGCCAATCTCGCCCTGGTCCGAGTCGTGGACCGCTATGAGGGCCGGGGCGTCGACGAAGGCCAGGTCAAAACCACGATCCGGCTGACCTTTCGATCCTCGGAGAGAACGCTCGAGCAGGAGGAGGTAAATCGGGAAGTGGCAAAGGTCAAGGACGGGCTCCGAGCGGAGCTGGGGGCGAAATTTGATTGATCCATTGATCCAGGGGATTGATTCATTCATTCATTGATCCATTGTTTGATTGACTCGGAAAACGCCGACTTCCTCAATGAATCAATGAGTCAATGATTCAATGAAACAATTTCCCCCAGGGGGCCT
Organism: Thermoanaerobaculia bacterium; assembly: GCA_035262245.1. Classification (GTDB taxonomy): domain Bacteria; phylum Acidobacteriota; class Thermoanaerobaculia; order UBA5066; family Gp7-AA6; genus DATFTF01. The sequence goes on along the minus strand of DATFTF010000353.1, from coordinate 57 downwards.
GATGGACAACACCAAGATCTTCGACACGCTGGACCGCAAGATCGAGAAGCTGCTCGG
>DATFTF010000352.1:0-7833 GCA_035262245.1 Thermoanaerobaculia bacterium | reverse complement strand
CAGGAGGAGGCTCGGGAGGTGGCTCGGGCCCAGATCGCGCTCTTTCGCGAGCCGCATCCGGTCATCGTGCCGTCGGGCTCCTGCGCCGCGATGATGCGCCGGCACTATCCGGCCCTCTTCGAGGGAGATCCCTCCGAGCGTGAAGCCCGCGCCTTCGCCGCTCGGGTCTACGAGCTGACCCAGTTCCTGGACGATGTTCTGAAAATCCGCCTGGTCGACCGCGGCGAAAAGACGCGCGTCACTTGGCACGCCTCCTGCCACGCGCTTCGGGAGATGGGCATCGCGGAAGAGCCGAGACGCCTGCTGGGACAGTGTCACAATGTAGAACTTGTATCCCTGCGGCGGGAGGCGGAATGCTGCGGGTTCGGCGGGACGTTTTCAGTCCGTCAGCCGGAGATCTCTGCGGCTATGGTGGACGACAAGGCCGCCGACGTGGTCTCGACCGGCGCGCCCGTGCTGCTCTCGGCCGACGGCGGCTGCCTCCTCAACATCGCCGGAAGGCTCGAGGCGCGGGGCGACCGGGTGGCAGCCCGCCACATCGCCGAGTTTCTCTGGGAGCGGACGCGTGACCGCTGAGACGGGCGCGAGCCCCGACTTCCGCCGCGAGGCCTCGAAGGCGCTGGCCGATCCGCAGCTGCGCGCCAACTTCCGGCGGGCCATGGACGGCCTCATGGCCAAGCGGGCGGCGATGTTCGCCGATCCCGCCGAGTGGCGGCAGCTGCGCGCGCTCGGCGCTTCGATCCGAGCTCGGGCGCTCGCGAGGCTGCCGGAGCTTCTGGAGCGGCTGGAGGAGCGCTGCGCGTCCAACGGCATCCGCGTGCATTGGGCGGAAACGGCCGGCGACGCCAACGCCGCCGTCCTCGAGATTCTCCGGCGCCACGGGGCCACGCGCGTGGTCAAGGGCAAGTCGATGGTCTCCGAGGAAATGGGGTTGAACGAGTTCCTCGACCGCCGTGGGATCGAGTGTCTCGAATCAGATCTGGGCGAGTACATCATCCAGCTCGACGGCGAGACTCCCTCGCACATCATCATGCCGGCCATCCACAAGAACCGGCAGCAGATTGCCCGGCTCTTCGGCCGCAAGATCCGGGAGGCGCGTTACACCGAGGACGTGGACCAGTTGACCGCGATCGCGCGGCGAGTGCTGCGCAAGAAGTTCTACGAGGCCGACGCGGGGATCTCCGGCGTCAACTTCGCCGTGGCCGAGACCGGGACGCTCTGCCTGGTGGAGAACGAAGGCAACGGCCGGATGTCGACGCACGTGCCGCCGATTCACATCGCGCTGATGGGTATCGAGAAGGTTGTCGAGAGGCTCGAGGACGTGCCGCCTCTCTACAGCCTCCTGACGCGCTCGGCCACCGGGCAGGCAATCACCACCTACTTCAACTTGGTGAGCGGGCCTCGCGGGACCGGCGAGAAGGACGGCCCCCGGGAGGTCCACCTGGTCATCCTCGACAACGGCCGGTCTCGCATCCACGGCGACGCCGAGCTCGGCGAGACGCTCAAGTGCATCCGCTGCGGCGCCTGCATGAACCACTGCCCGGTTTACACGCGCGTCGGGGGCCACGCCTACGAGACCATGTACCCCGGGCCGATCGGGAAAATCCTCATCCCTCAAACGGAGGGCCTGGCGCGGCGCCACGATCTCGTGGAGGCCTCCAGTCTCTGCGGCGCTTGCGTGGAGGCCTGCCCGGTGGAGATTCCCATTACGGAGCTTCTCATCCGGCTGCGCAAAGAAGCCGTCCGCCGCGACGCGTCGTCGGGAGTGCTCGAAGGGGGCGAAGCCCAAAGCCGCCTGGAGACGCTGGTCTGGTCCCTCTGGAAGACGGCGCACGTGCACCCGTCCCTCTACCGTCTCCTCGGATGGGCGCTCACGCGCCTGCGAAAAGTCGTCCCCGCGCGCCTGCCGGTGCTCTCCGCGTGGACCAGCGTTCGCGCTGCACCCCGCCCGGCTCCGAGGACTCTGCACGAGATCGCCCGCGACCACGGGGTGCCCGATGCCTGAGGCCGCCCGGGAAAAGATTCTCGCCCGGCTGCGGACGCGGCAGAGGGAGGCTCCGGTCTCCGACTTCGGCGTGATGGCGCGTAAGACCTGGCCCGCTGCGGAGCGCTATCCGCTTCTCAAGCGGATGATGGAATCGGTCCAGGCAGAGTTCCTGGAGGCGGCCGCGGCGGACTGGCCAAAGGTGATCCACGCGTTCCTGACCAAAGAGAAGCTCGCAACGCTCCTCTACGGGCCGGAGACGCCCGCCGGCCGGCGTCTGGCCGGCGAATGGCCCGCGGCCGGCCCGCGGCTGGTGGCCTACGACCGTCCGGTCGAGGAGTTCAAGAAGGAGCTCTTCGAAGAGATCGACGCCGGTTTCACGACCACGCTCGGAGGGATCGCCGAGACGGGCGGATTGATCGTCTGGCCCTCGCCGCAGGAGCCGCGCCTTCTGTCGCTCGTTCCGCCCGTGCACGTCGCGCTTCTGGACGCCGTGAGGATCCACGATACGTTTTGGGCGGCCATGCGTTCGGAGCGCTGGTCGCAGCGCCTGCCGCCCAACGCGCTCTTGATCTCCGGGCCGAGCAAGACCGCGGACATCGAGCAGACCCTCGCCTACGGAGTGCACGGGCCCCGGCGGCTCGTGGTGGTCGCGGTGCGCGGCGGCCTCGGCCTTTCGGGCTCCGGTTAACTCTCCTTGTCAGGGCGCGGGCTCGACGCGCCCGGCGGCCTGGATCTCCATGGTGACTCGGTCGGCGACATGGAGGAGAGCCGTGCTCGGGTTTTTCATGCCCCACTCGACGTACGGGATCGGAAACCGACACACCACGCGAGCTTCATCGCCGGATCTTTGGACCTGGATCTTCAGCGTCAGCGCATGCTCCGCGCCGTGGAGACGCAGGCGCATGGCCAGATCGACGGTCGAATCACCGCTTGCGGAGATCGCGCCGGAGACGCGGTCGGGGAGGAGGAACGCTTCGGGATACTGCGAGCTCTCCAGGACTTCGTTGTGCATGCGCTGATCGCGCGAGGCGTTGGCGGTCTGGCCCGCCGCGACATCGACCACGATCTCGCCGGAGGCGTCGCCGGATTGCGGATCGACTTCGAGCGAACCGCGCTTCAAGGGGAAGGTGCCGTGAACGGTATGCAGGAAGGCGGGAAGCTGGAAAGTGATGGTGGTGCGCGCCGGATCAAGAACGAAACGGATGCGCTCGGGTGGGGCGGCCGCTGCCGCGGCCTCCACGAGCAAGACCGCGGACAGGCCGGCGGCAAAGCGGTGCAGCGTCATGGTCCGCCTCCCGCTAAGCAGTCCCAGGCGGCCCGCGCGATCCGCGCAATGATCGCCTCCCGGATTTCCACCGGCGCCCTGGACTCCGCGACGAAGATGGCCAGGGCAAGGTGCCGGCCATCGGGCAGCGTGGCGAGACCGACGTCGTTGGTCGCGAAGGTCAGGCCCGAAGCGGTCTGGGACGTTCCAGTCTTGTGGGCGACGCGCGTTCCGGGCGGGAGGAGCCCTTTGATCCGCCGCGACCCGGGAAGGGACTCCTCCATCCAGCCGAGGAGGCGTCGGCGGCTCTCGGCGCCGAGGCACCGCCCGGCCACGAGCGCGGCCAGGAGACCGACCGCCGCCCTCGGCGTCGACCCGTTGCGATATTGGACCTGCGGGCCGGACGCCATCTCCCGCTCGGTCGTGGCCACATCGATCTCGTCGATGCCGCATTCGCGGAGGTATCGGGTGACTCTTTCGGGAGAGACTCGGCGAAGGAGGAGATCCGAAGCGGTGCCGTCGCTCTCGACGATCATCGCCCGCAGGAGCTCGGAGAGATCGAACTCGCCTCCTTCGGGGTGCGCGTCGCGCAGCGGGCTGCCGATCTCGCGCGGCGCGAGGTCCGCTGTCGTGACGTGAATCCGCTCTCGAAGGTCGAGCTTCCCGCCCTCGGTCTCGTGGAGAACGGCCATGGCGATCGGAACCTTGTAAACGCTCTGCATCGGGAAGCGGTCGCCGCCGCGCCACGTGGCGGTCTGGCCCGTCTCGATGAGCATCACCGCTGCGCCCACGCGCCCCGAAGCGGCTTGGGCGATCGCGCGGATGCGGCCCTCCAGCTCCGCTTGCGGGCAGGCCGAGGCGCCGGCCGTGAGAAGAAGAATCGCCGCCGGAACCGGCATCGTCCGAGGATAGCGCAGCGCCCCGGCGTAACTTTTCGGCCTCCGGGAGGTTCGGCTCCAGGCAGTTTTCCTCTCGCAGGCGCCGTCCGCCCGTTAGGATGTTCCTCGTTCCGGGAGGAACGATGCGCCGGACGCATCTTGTCTGGCTCGCCCTGTTCGTCGGGGTTTCGGTCTGCGCGGCAGCGTCGGGGCAGGAGTCCTCGGGCGGCGCGGAGGGCGTGCTGGTGCTCGACGGCCGATCGTATCCGCTGCGCTTCGCCTGCGTGCGCCAGCCCTCGACGCTCGAGATCGCGCTCTCCAACGCTCCGCTCGACGCAAGTCTCCTCAAGAAAGCCGACCTCGACGAGACGCCGCCGGGCATCGTGATCCTGGGGATCCGAGTCAACGGCCGGGGCAGAGCCACTTCCGTGTTCGTCAAGGAGGCCGCCCTGCCGGACGGCATCCTCAACAACGACCGCGTCGGGGACTTCCAGGCTTCGGCGCTGTCGCCGGCGCTGGCGGAGGGAACGCTCGTCCTCGCGCCGCCGCGGAAGGTTCGCGGGCACGAGCTCTCCTACTCCGTGCGGTTCCGCGGCCTGCCGCCGCCGCGGGGACCGGTCCGCAACCTCGACGACGCGCTCGAACGAGTCCCCGCGGTCCGCCGCTTTCTCGACGGGGTCGCGCCGCGGCTCAAGAAGGCCGTGCCGATCGGCTGCGGCTCCGGGGTCGTGCTCATCGCGATCCTGGCCCTGGTCTGGAAGTTCGTGATCGCGCCGCGCCGCGCGCACCGATTGCTGATGGAGATCGCGCAGAGAGGCTACGCCCCGGTGGACCGCAAGTCACCTGATCTGGCGGCCGCGCTGGAGGGGCTGGCGCCTTTCGCCCTGGAGGGCACGGTGAGGTACAAGGAATGGCCGCGGGAGATCCTGGACGCTCTGGTGAGGACGTCGGGATTCCACCCCCGCTACCTGGTCAACGTCTCCCAGCTGGAGGAAGGTTCACCGCCGGTGGGCAGTGGCCCCTCAGGGGACATCCAGATCTGGCAGACGCTGATCCTGGAGCTCCGGCCTCTCTCCTTCGAGCGGGAAATCACCGTTCGCCAGCGAGGGTTTGACTGGTTCAGCCCCGGCCGCGAAGAGAAGTACGGTTTTCGTCCGGCCCGCGTGCCGGAAGCTCTACCCGAGTTCGAGAGGCTGTACGACGTGTTCTCCCGGGACGGCAGCGACGCGCCGCTCTCGGCCGCGCTGCAGCGCGCGTTCGTCGAAGTCTCGCGCATTCTTCTGAAGCCAGCGTTTCCCAACACGCGGCTCACACCGCGCGGCTGGGGGCTTTGCGCCTCGGACGCCTGGCTCGACCGCAAGACGTTGAATGCCGTTCTCGACGCGGCGGACAAGATCTCCGCCGCCCTCTAGCCGATTGCTGAAAAGCGTTGTGGAGGGGCGCCGCCGCAGCGGCTCTCGGCGAGCGCCGGCGCCGCGCGAATCCTTACTGTGGTCTCCGGTTCCGGCGTTAGATTCGGTCGGTGGGCTCTCGCGGCCGAAGGGCGGCGCTGGCGTTTCTGTCCGCTTTGGCTCTTCTCCTTCCCGGGATCGGCACCCACTACTGGGGACGAGACGAGGCCGACTACGCGGGCGTGGCTCACGCTATGAACGTCTCCGGCGACTATCTCGTGCCGCGACTCTTCGGCCGCCTCTTCGCGGACAAGCCGCCGCTGGCGGAGTGGCTGACCGCGCTCGCATTCCGTGTTCTCGGAGAGCGGGAAGCGTCTGGCCGGCTGCCGCACGTCCTCCTGGCGTCGGGATGCGCCGTGCTGGTACTGCTGCTCGGCGAGCAGCTCCTCGGCGCGCGGGGCGCTGCCGTGGCGAGCGTTCTTTTTGCGACCTCGCTTCTCTTCGTCGTTTACGGGAGGCTCCTTCTGACCGACTCGGCCCTTCTCTTTTTCACCCTGCTCGCAATCCTCGGCCTCACTCTCGTCCTCGCGGGGCGCGGCGGCTGGGAGATCGCCGCCGGCGCCGGGGCGGCTCTGGGACTGGCCGTGCTTTCCAAGGGCCCGGTCGCGTTTCTCTCCCCCGGGCTGTTCTGTCTCGGATTTCTGGCCGGGGGCGCTGAACGGTCGCGAAGGACGCTTCTTCGTCTCTCCCTCGCCCTGGCGGTCTGCCTGGCCGTGGCGGCGCCCTGGTTCTGGCTCGCCGCCCAGGCGACGGGGGGAGCGGCGGCGCGATCATTCTGGCTGCGCGAGAACCTGGGCCGGTTTCTCGCTCCGATGCAGGGCCACGGCGCGCCGGCGTTCTCGATTCTCCTCGCGGCCTGGCTCGGCTTCTTTCCATGGAGCGGGGCGCTCCTCGGACTCTTTCGGCCGGGCTTCTTGCGGCGGCGCCCCGAGCGGTGGGGACTCCTGGCCTGGGCGAGCGGAGTGCTGATCTTCTTCGCGCTCGCTCGAACGAAGCTGCCGCATTACATCCTGCCCGCCCTGCCGGCGCTCGCCCTGCTTGCGGCTGGACTTCCGGAGACCGCGGCGAGACGGAGAGCCGCGGCGTGGGCTTCCGCCCTGACAGGCGCCGGACTCTTTCTGGCCGCTGTGGCCGCGGTGACCCGGGCCGGCGAGGCGCGGGCGCTCCGGGTACTGATTCCGCTCGGTGCGGCGTGCCTGCTGTCTCTTCTCCTGCCCCTGGTCCGCTCCGATGCGCCGGATGCGAATGGCTTGCGAGTCCTGGCCCTTCTCGCTTCGGCGGCGATCGCGTGGGGAACGATTCCGGCGATCGATCCTCTGCGGTCGACCGGACGCCTGGGTCTCGCAGCCCGCGCCGCGCGGCGGGACGGCGAGCCTGTGGGCGGCCTCCACATCGACGAGCCGGTCCTGACGTACTACGCCGGCGCCCCGACGCAGTCGTGGCAGAACGCCGGCGAGATCGGCCGAGCCGCGGCCAGCAGCCCGGCCGGTTCCGCGCTCGTCTGGCTCGATTCCGCGGAGGCGCCCGATCTCCCGCGCGGCTGCCGGTGCCGCGTCCGCGTCCTGGAGCGTGCGCCGAGCCTGGCCGATCCCCGCACGCGCGGCGAGCTCGCCCTGGTCCGTGCCGGCGCGGCCGGAGAGCGCGGGCCCTAACAATATATAAATTGTGTCAGCGGCTTCGTATAATCGGGCCTTTCGGAGGTGAGCCTTGGGCCGATTTCGGCGTTGCACTCTCTTGGTGTGCGCGATCGCGGCGCAGGCGTCTCTCCTTCCGGCCCAGCCCTTCGATCCGTTCCTCTTCGCCGGCATGCGCTGGCGGATGGCCGGGCCATTTCGAGGCGGACGCGCCGTGGCGGTGGCCGGAGTGCCGTCGGTGCCCGACCGCTTCTATTTCGGCGCGGTGGGCGGCGGCGTGTGGAGGACCGATAACGCGGGCCGCACCTGGGAGCCCATCTTCGACGGTCAGCCGGTGGCGTCCATCGGAGCGATCGCCGTCGCGCCGTCGGATCCGCGCGTCCTCTACGTCGGCTCGGGAGAAGCCGACATGCGCTCGGACATCTCCTACGGCAACGGCGTGTACAAATCCTTGGACGCCGGCGAGAGCTGGACCCGCGTCGGTCTGACCGATACGCGCCAGATCGGGCGCATCGTGGTCGATCCGGCCGACCCCAACGTGGTCTTCGTCGCGGCGCTCGGGCATGGCTACGGGCCGAACCCCGAGCGGGGCGTCTTCCGGTCTCAGGACGGCGGCAAG
>DATFTF010000351.1:0-3091 GCA_035262245.1 Thermoanaerobaculia bacterium | reverse complement strand
TCGATCAGGTCGGTAGTCGGCCCGATCAGCTCGGCCTGAGAGCCCTCCGGCCCGGGGACGTTGTGGATGGCGTGGACCGCGCGCGGAAGGGCCGCATGTGGAACGATCAACCTCCCCGTAGCGCTCAAGAAAGGCAGCGCCAGCGAGACGGCCTGGAACCCGATTGTGAATGCGAAAAGGGCGCACCAGAGCAGGCGCCGCGGATGGGCCGGCGAAGTCTCCTGTTCCAGACGTCGAATGGCCACGGCGCACCCCAGCGCGAGCGGGAGAGCCAGGTAGCCCCAGAATCGGCTCGGGATTCCGATAGCCTCGAAGCCCGGGAATTCGTGAAGGATGTCGAAGGGCCCGGGCGGTAGCCACCGGCCGAGCGCCCGCCAGGCTCCCAGGCCGAGAACGAACGTGACGGCCGAAACGAGCAGGAAACGCCGCCGGTCGTCCGACGGGATCGGGCGGAAGATCCCGCCGCGGTAGGCGACCAGCAGGTACGCGAGCACCGGCCCGATGTAGACGGAGAATTCGTGCCCGTTGGCCGGGGCCGGCAGCACCTTGCCCCGAACCGGCAGCAGCAGGAACCACAGAAAGAGCAGGGGGTCGAGAAAAACCGGAGGCCGGGTCCGGGGAAAGAGCTCGGCGTTGGCCGCGACAGGCAGGTAGTAGATCGCGTCCAGACCGAGGGCCACGACGACCGAGCCGGCGAAAAACAGGAGCGGCCGCGCGGACCGTTTCTGCCAGGCGAGGATGGCGGTGTCCAGACCGATCCACACGAGCAGGAGCAGCAGGGCGATCGGCGCCCCGTCGGTGGAAAGGGCAAAGAAGACGCCCCCGCCAAGAATGAGCCAGGCCAGCCTTCTGCCGGCCCGCTGCGTCTCCTCCCCGGGCCCGGGCAGGCAACGGCGCGCGGCCCACAGCCAGAGAGGCAGGCCCAGAGTTCCCAGGAAGACGGTGTGGCCGTGGGACAGCCGCGAGACGATGTAGCCGTTGCCGGCGAAGAGCGCCGCCGCCAGCGCCGCGGTCATCCCGTCCAGCGCGAGGTCGCGGGCGAGAAGCCACGCGCCCACAGCGCCGGCGAGGACGAAGAAGAGACAGGAGATCTTGATCGCGGCCGCGGGGTCGATCATCCGCGCCAGGATCATGGAGGGGGAAAGGATCGGCACCTGCGGGTCGCCGGCGAGCGACATGCCGCCGCGCATGAGCGGATTCCAGTGTTTGGCCAGGCCGAAGAGACGGGAATTCCAGAGCGACAGCTCATGGAAGGCAAGCATCTGATCCCAGTCCGAGTCCCCCTCCCGGAAGAGGAACGCGCCGTAGACGACAACGTAGATCAGCGGGATCGCGGCCGTCAGAAGGAGGCTTCTCGGGGCGCGCACCCGGATCCGCACCGGAAGAACCCTCATCGGCCCGGCTCCCTACAGACCCGTCTGGATCTCTTACGAAGAAATAAACCCGGCCGCGGTCTTGCGGATGTGGACGTCCGGACAGACAATCGCGGCTCCGTGAGGAGGAACTGATGCACATCGCCACTGCGGTGCTCGCCGCATTGCTCTGCCTTCCCGCCGCTTCGGCCCGTGCGCTGACCGTCGAGGAGATCGTGAATCGCCACGTCGCGGCGCGGGGCGGCTCTCAGAAGCTCTCTGCCATCCAGTCGCTGCGGCTGACCGGGAAGATGATCTTCAGCTTCGGGGACAACCAGATCGAAACTGCCTGGGGGCGCGTGATCAAGCGCCCGGGGATGATCCGCACCGAGGTGACCCTGCAGGGCCTGACCGCTGTGGACGCCTACGACGGAACGGATTCCTGGTCGCTCAACCCCTTTGGGGGCGTGCGCAACGCGCAGAAGAACTCCGCCGACGAGGCCCGGGAGATGGCGCGCGAGGCCGACATCGACGGACCCCTGATGCGCTGGCGCGAAAAAGGGAGCAAGGTCGAAGACCTGGGCACCGAAGACGTCGACGGGACCCAGGCTCTCAAGCTCCGGGTGACCTTCAAAGACGGCGACATTCAGACGATCTACCTCGATCCCGATTACTTCCTGGAGATCCGCGTCGAGACGGTGGCCCACATCCGCGGCGCGGAGCAGATCCGGGAGGTCGACTACGGCAGCTACCAGCAGGTCGCCGGGGTCTGGATTCCCTTCTCGATCGACAGCGGCCCCAAGGGGGGCCCGCGCGGACAGCGCGTCACGATCGAGCGCGCGGAGGCCAACATCTCGCCCGACGATGGGGTCTTCCGGTTCCCTCCCGCCGGCACGCCGATCGCGCGCGTGGTCGAGCCCGCGCCAGCCGCGGCCGCCGGCGCCGCGGAGTCCGTGCGTCCTCCGTCTCCCGGCGGAGAGCGGCCGCCGGTTTTCGATTCCGGTGTCGTGTCCGGGCTCGGCATCCGCAACATCGGCTCGGCGACCATGAGCGGCCGGATCGCCGCCGTGGCCGGCCGCACCGAAGGGGGCAAGACGACGCTCTTCGTGGGAGCGGCCTCCGGCGGCGTCTGGAAATCCCTGGACGGCGGGACGACCCTCAAACCCGTCTTCGACAAGAACCCGGTCCAGTCGATCGGCGCGATCACCATCGATCCGTCCCATCCGGCCACGGTCTGGGTGGGCACCGGCGAATCCTGGATGCGCAACTCCGTGTCGGTGGGCGACGGGATCTACAAGTCGACCGACAATGGTGAGACCTGGACCAACATGGGGCTGAAGGAATCCGAGCACATCGTGCGGATCCTGGCCCGTCCCGACAACAGCGACGTCGTGTATGCCTGCGTTCCGGGCAAGCTGTGGAGCGACAGCGCCGACCGCGGCGTCTACAAGACCACCGACGGCGGAAAGACCTGGAAGAAGGTGCTGGCAGGCTCCAATCTTTCGACCGGCTGTTCGGGCCTGACCTTGGATCCCAAGAATCCCGACGTTCTCTTTGCGGGCCTTTGGGACTTTCGGCGCAAGGGTTGGACCTTCCGCTCCGGCGGCGACGGAGCGCAGGCAGCCTCCGGCAGCGGCCTTCTGCGCTCCTCCGACGGCGGCAACACCTGGAGCGAGCTGACCGACAAGACGGCATCCGGGCTTCCCGCCAAGCCCTGGGGCCGTGTGGAGGTCGTGGTC
>DATFTF010000350.1:0-11865 GCA_035262245.1 Thermoanaerobaculia bacterium | reverse complement strand
GCGCCTCGCCGTTGCCCACGAGCTGATACCTGTAGTTGAAAGCCAGGTCTCCCAATCCGATCGCCGTTCCCGCCGGGTCGTTCACTCGGTGGTAGAGGATCGTGTAGCTCAACTGGTTCCGCAGCCCGCCGACCGGGTATTCCTGAGTGAATGTGGCCACCCACTCTCCGGTTCGGGAATCGCGCGTGAACTCATTGATGTGCTGGACCACGCCCGCCTCCTGGTTGTAGGCCTCCTCGACGAGAAAGCTGTTGTCCTGAATGGCGGGGGGCGGGTGCGAAGGCTCCTGACTCCTCGCCGCGAGCGCCAGGCCGAAGGAGATCGTGGCCCAGACGGCGCGGCGCATCGGGCCATTAGGATACTGGTCGATTGTGGTGCAGGGAACAATTGGTGATTGCCGCTGTGTAGGTCCTTACAATTCCTTCAGATGCTCCGCTTCCGCCCGATCGCAGCAGTGGTCTCCACTCTGGTCTGGGCGTCGTTCGTCGTCATCGTGATCGTGTGGACGCCGCTGGTTCTCCTCTTCCGGCTCTTCACATTTCCCTGGGACCGTGACCGGTACCGCGTCGGCAAGCTCATGCACAGCTCGGCGGCCGTGGCGGCCAAGGTCAATCCATTTTGGACCTTCCGAATCGTCGATCCCTTGCATCCCGACGACCGCCGCCCGTATGTTTTCGTGGCCAACCACAGCTCCTTCACCGACGTCTTTCTCGCCGCCACGCTCCCGGGAGAGCGCAAGTTCCTCTCCAAGAGGTCGATCTTCCAGATTCCTCTACTGGGCTGGCAGATGCGTGTCGCCGGCGACGTGCCCCTGGTGCGGGGAGACCGGGAGAGCGCGCGGGAGGCGATGGGCGAGATGCGCCGGCGGCTCGAGCGCCGCACTTCGGTGATCTTTTATCCCGAGGGGACCCGCAGCTCCGACGGCAGGCTCGGCGACTTCCGCGAGGGAGCGTTTCGCCTGGCCATCGAGGCGGGCGTGGACGTTCTGCCGCTCGCGATCGTGGGAGCGGCCGGAGCGCTGCCCAAGCACTCCTACGTCTTCCAGCCGGCCGAGGCGACGCTCTATGTCCTCGAGCCCGAGCCCACCGCCGGGCTCACGCCGGCCGACGCTCCCGCGCTCGCCCGGAAGGTCCGCGAAAAGATCGCCGCCGCGATTCAAAAAGCCAGAGACATGGCTTGACGCCTTCGTCTCCGACGCCCCCATCTCTTGAAACGGCCCGGCGCGGGGCCCTTGTCTATCTCGGCTGTCTCGAGCGCGTCGATCCCGCGCGGGGGCTTCCGAACTTCGACAGGCACTGGCCTCGACGCGGTGAACCAGTAAGCAGGGAGCGCAATCCTGATGTACGATTGCGCAAAAGAAATCAGGCGAGGCAGCAGCGAACAGCGCGATGATCTGCCCCAATTGCGGCTTCGAGCAGGCCGGCGGCCTCGAATGTCAGCGCTGCGGCATCATCTTCGGAAGGATGCATGCGGCAACGGCATGGCAGGCGCCGAAACACGATTTTTCGAATCCCGGTTCCGGCGGTCCTGCTCCGTCTCCCCCGGCAACCGGAGGCTCTCGAACGGACCGGCAGTCCGACCCCTCTCCATCGGACGACACACTCGAGACAGCGCTTGCAGCTTCTCCCGACCTGTTCCTGGAGCAGGAGCTCCGGCCCGTCAAGCTGGTGTTCGACTGGGAGACCGTCGTCAATTTCCGGATCTATGACGCGTCCCGCAGTCATGTCGGCTTCTTCGTCGAGAAGGCGGGAGCCGCGTCGAGCCTCATGCGTCAGGCGCGGCGGCTTCCGCGAACCTTCTACATCGTCGATCTGACCGGCCGCATTCTTTACGAGGCGCACCGCCCCGCCTATCTCTTCTTCCAGAGTCTCGAGATGCGGATTCGAAACGGCGAGCCGGCAGGCCGGGTCCAGAGCCGATTCGGACCTCTCGGCGCGCGCTTCTCCCTCTTCGACCGGCGCGGCGACCTGTTTGCCTCCGTCTCCGGCGGCCTGTTGACCAGCCAGTTTTTCCTCGACGTGCAGCTGACCCATGGAGGCGGCAAGGTCGCCATCAAGTGGCTGTACGGGGGCGCTCTGAAGGCGCTGTTCACCGACGTCGACAATTACCAGGTCTCTTTCGGCGACGCGCCCTTGTCCCTGGAGCAACGGGTCGTCACCTTCGCGACCGCGCTTCTGGCCGATCTCAGATTCCGTGACCGAGGGAAAGCCGAATCCAACTGGGGATGGGCGGGCGCCGCTTCCTCGAGCTGACCATGGACGCGATTCCGCCGGATCAACCTTCGCGCGCAGGCGCCTTGAGCCGCGTCGCGATGATCGTGATCGGCGGCGTCTTCGTGGCGGCCGGCCTCGCCGCCGGGCTGATCGTCTGGGTCCTGTTCAAGTACCCCAAAGGGATGGGAGCGGAGCGTCTCCTTGGTCCGATCGTCGGCATCGTCGGACTGGTTCTCATGGCGATCGGCGTGGCCTTCATCGCCATGTCATTCCTGTCCACGGATACCCTGATGGGCAGGGGCTACGCGAACTGGCGCGCCACGGGATATTTCCGGAGCTCGGGGAAGTGGGGGGAGCGAAGTTTCGGCGACCGGATCGAAGGCGAGCGGTTCGAACCGAAAGAGAAGCGCCCGCCCGACCTTCACTGAGGCGTGAAGCTCGGCGGACTCGCCGATTTCACCCCTTCGGCTTGCAGGGCTCGGGCCGCTCGCGCCGCAGGAGCACGTTGAGCGTCACGGTCTCCTCGCCCCGGCGAACCGTCAGGCGGACGGCGTCGCCCCAGCGCTTCCCGGAAAACGCCCGCAGAACGGCCTCGCGGTCGCTGGTGGGCTTGCCATCGACTTCCGCGAGGCGGTCTCCGGTCTTCAGGCCGGCGCGGGCGACGGGAGATTTCTTGTCGACCTGGATGACCTGCGGCAGCGCGTCGCTCTGCGCCCAGCGGGTCGAGAAGCCCGGCGTCGGGTAGCGCGACGAGTCCTCCTCCGGCACGCCCCACACGAAGTCCGCCAGAGAGGCCTGGACCGCCTGGATGTCGCACCATCCCTTGTCGTGGTCCGAGATGGCGACCGGGGCGAGCGATGCCGTCTTCCCGTCGAACCACAGTCGCGCCTGACGCTCCGCGCCCATACCGTAGAGGGTGTGGCCGAGCCCCGCCAGGACGACGACGATCGCCTTCGGGTCGCTGTCCGCCTTCGCCGCGCGCGCCGCGTTCCAGCCGAAGGCCGCGTCCCAGGTCGCCTGGGCCTGCGCCATTCGGTCCAACATTTCGTCGGAGAGCGAGCCGTGGAACTCGTCCTCCTCGAAGGAGGCCCGGAAGAGGCGCTTGAAGTCGGCGTTGTCCCAGTCGACCTTCTGAGGAAGGAGGGCTCTCTGCCCGGGCTCCAGCGCGTCGATCCCCTTACGGCCGACCGCGGAGACGACCTCCGGAGCAACGTTCACGCCGAAAAGACGCAAGCCCTGCTCGCGGGCAAAAACGAAAATCTCGCGGTAGTAGTTCCAGTTGTGGCTCCAGTGGGCAAGCCAGCCCGACCGCTCGAGCAACTCGGCTTCGCTCAAACGCCCGGCGGTCCAATCGTCCAGGGCCTGCTGCACGCCCTGCGCCGGAAACATCTCCAGCCCCATGCTGACTCGGCGGCCCGCGCGCACGAGCTCGCGCAGCACCGCGAGCTCCACGGCATGCGACTCGACGCTGACGTGCTCCTCGCCCACGAAGAGGATCCGCACCGGGGCCAGCCGCGCCGCCAGATCCGCCGGTGTGATCGTCGTCTTACTCGCCGTTTCGGTGATGCCGTCCAAGACCAGCGGCGCGGTCTGGGAGCGCCGCGCCGGATCGCCGATCGGGAGATGGAGAAGGTCTTCGGCGCGGAGCGGACTCCATGCGGCCAGCCCGACCATGACAAAGGCCCGAACGATTCGCGCGGTCACCGCCATGGGTCGATCGAGAGGATCTCCAGCTCCTCAGCGTTCCACCGGATGCGGTCGCCGATCTTGTGACCCAGAAGCTCCTGGGCGAACTCGGACTGGTAGGAGTACACGGATTCCTCCGGCTTCGAGTCCCACGGGCCGAGGATGGTCACCGTCCGCGCCGGCGAGCCCGTCTCCTTGAGAGCCACGCGCGTCCCCACCCTGACCTCCGAGGGGTCCACGTGCGAAGGATCGAGCGGCCGCGCCCGCGCCAGCTCGTCGGCCAGAGAGGCGATGCGGGCGGAGAGGTACTCGTGGCGCTGGCGCGTGGCGTGATACTCGAAGTTCTCGGAGAGATCCCCCAGCTCCTTGGCCGCCTGCATGGCCTTGGCGTTGGCGGGGAGCTCGACGGACTTGAGATGCTGAAGCTCACGCCGCTTGACCTCGATCGCTTCGGGAGTCGAGTAGACCCATTCGCGAGCGGGAGCCCGCAGCTCCGGAAACTTCATGAGCAGCGCCTCGCGCACGGTCGCCCGGCGGTGCTCCTCCAGGCCTCCGGCGCGGTTCAAGGCGTCGAGCATCTCTCGGGCTTTCTCCTCGTCCGGCGCGAGGCGAACCAGGGAGACGGCCAGTCCTCCGGCGTCGAAAAACTCCTTGACCCGCGCGCGTACGCCGGAGAACTCCTCTTGACGGAGAGCGTCGAGCAGCGAAGAGAAGAGTCCGGGCGGCGGGGTCCCTTCGACATGCGACCGGTCGGCGAGCCACACAAACGCCCGGGGCGCTAGTCGCGGGGAGCGCAGGACCCGCCGCGAGATTTCCGCGCGGCGCTCCTCGGGCAGCTCCTGGTAGATGGCCCCGAGAACGCGCTGGTCCTCTTCCCGCAGAAACTGCTCGGTGAAGAGCTCGATCCAATCGTCGCGGTGCGCGCGGATGGCCTCGAGAGCACGCGTGCGGGCGCCCTGGTCTCCGATCTCCGAAAGCCGGGTGAGCAGATTGCCCGACGCGAGCAGCTCCTCCGCGGGATAGGCCTCCGGCTCTTCGGGAGCCAGCTTCAGCGCCGCCTGGGAGAGCTCCCAGGCCAGCGCCGGAGAGCGCGCGGCCGTTTTGCGGGCGTCGGCGGCGAGTCCGCTGCCGAACTCGCGGGCCAGTTCCTTCGACCGCTTGCCGTGCTTGCGGGCCAGGTCGATCTTCTTCTCCGGCGAGCCGTCGGCGAACTCGGCTCGGATCGACTCCTCCGCGGCCCCGGCGCTCTCGGACCATGCCACGACCGCGGATTTTCCAGCGCCGGTCACGAGGAGCTGCTTGTGGCGGCGGGCTCCGGCCCAGAACGCGCTCCATTTCGCCTCGGCGACAAGGCCGGAGAAGTGATCCTTGACTTCCGAAAGCTGCAGCGGCCGCCCGAAGCTCGCCAGGAGCCGCCGCACCGCCTCGGCCGGCTCGCTCTCAGCCAGAGCGCGGGCCCCATCGGGATTCTCCAGGCGCTCGCGAAGGAAGTGCCCCTCCGGCAGAGGCACCAGGGTTTTTTCGGCGGCGACCAGCGAGAACGGAAGCTTCGCCCCGGCGAAGTCCAGCCGGATGACGTCCAGGGCAGGATTCATCTCCACGATGCGCCCGGGGCCGCGCCCGGGGAGAAAATAGATTCCGCCCGGGGCGAAGGCCAGCCATCGCCGGATTCGCGACGCGACGGCGGCCGGTTCCTTGCTCTTCTCCAGGGGGTTCTGGGCCAGCACGGCGGCGAGAATCGGATGCCCCGCAAAACGAGCCCGGAGCGCCTCGGCCAGCTCCTTACGGACATCCTCATCGGTCGGAAACATGCGCGCGGCCTCGACCAGAACCTCCAGGCGCTGCTCGGCGCGTCCCTGCTCCTCGTGGTCGTCGGCCAGGAGCCGAAGCCAGGCCGTGGCCTGCGCCGTTCCCCCCTTCTTCTTGACCGCCGCGGCCACACGGACGAAGAAGGGAACATCCTGCGAGCGGCTCTCCACCCAGCGCGTCCAGAGATCCTCGAGCTCGCCGAATTTCTTCTGCTCGACGAGCTGAGCGACGTCCGCGGGCAGCTCGGGCTGGAGAGAGCTCATGAGGAGGTCATACTAACCGAGGCTCGAGTCAGAGCAGGGTGTTTCGGAGGCATGGGAATTGAATCTTGAATCATTGATCATTGCCTGATGCTTCAAGACAACGAGTCAATGAATCAATGAATCCATCGATGGTGATTACAATATAGGTATTGTTACGAAGACGAATGTTCCTTCCACCTATCTGGTGACCGGAGGAAACCGCGGCCTCGGCCTCGCGTTCGCCCGCGGTCTCGCAGCGCGCGGGGACCGGGTCATCGCCACGGCCCGGCGGCCGCACGAGGCGCGGGCGCTTGAAGCCCTGCCGGTGCGGGTCGAGGCCCTCGACGTCGCCGACGACGGCTCGATCGAAGCGCTGGCCCGAGCCCTCTCCGGCGAGCCGGTGGACGTCCTGATCAACAACGCCGCGATCGGCGAGGCGGGTCCGGGCGTCGCGCTTCTCACGCCGGAGGACCTCGAGCGCTCGTTCCGCGTCAATGCGATCGGCCCTCTGGCGGTAACGCAGGCGCTCCTGGCGAACCTGCGCGCCGGCCGCCGGCGGCTCGTCGTCAATCTGTCGAGCGATCTCGCCTCGATCTCCGCCAACGACAGCGGCGGTTGGTCGGCCTACCGCGCTTCCAAGGCCGCGCTGAACCAGCTCACCCGGACGTTCGCCGCGGAGATGGCCGGCGAAGGATTCACCTTCATCGTGATCTCGCCGGGATGGGTGCGCACCGACATGGGAGGCTCCGACGGGCCTCTCTCCTCGGACGAGAGTGTCGCGGCGATGCTCCCGGTTCTCGACCGCCTCGGGCCCCAGGACACCGGCCGCTTCTACGACCAGCGCGGGAAGCGGGTTCCGTGGTGAGAGCCTGGCCGGATTCGATGCCGTAGGGGCGACCCTCGCGGCCGCCCCTACGCCAGAATTCGAGCGACCACTATTCGGTGGTCACCGCCTTCTTCTTCTCCCCCATCGAGCGCAGGACGGAAGCCGGAATCGTTCCCCGGATGGTGACACCGGCGTCGTCGCTGGCGACCTGAAACTTGCGCAGGGCCGCCACCATCTCCGGCGATTTGTCCTGCACGGCGAGACGCCACATGGCCAGCAGACCGCGCAGCGAATCCTCCAGAAGACCGCGGGTCTCCTGGTCCGCGACCAGACCGGTGGCCGCGAGATCCAGCCCCTCGGAGCGCGGCGTCGCGTCGATGGCGAAGAGGGTCACCGATTTCAGGGCCGAGAGGACTGCCGCGACCGGCTCGCTCTCGCCCTCTCCATGAACGTGGACGTGCTCGGCCTTCCGCTGAAGCGCGGGATACCGGTTGACGTCCACCAGAGCCCACGCCGCGGCGTCGCGATGAACGCGCGAAAGCTGGCGGCCGAGCCCGCTCGAGAGGAAGGCCGTCGCGCCCGAGCGCCGCGCGGCGAGCGCGTCGATGACGGCGGGCTCCGTCCCGGCGATGACCAGGTGCGTATCGACGAAGGCGACTGCCGCGCGCCGCGCGTTTTCCGATTTTTCAGGCAAGAGCTCGTAGTCTCCCGCCGCCGACGTGCGGCGTTCGGCCCCGCGGCCTTCCGCGGCCGAAGCCAGAAGCTGGGGCTCGAAGCGCCCGGTGAAGACGGCGAGGACCGGCGAGTCCTTCCCCTGCCCCGGCTCCGTGGCGATGACCACGGTGTCGACGTCACGCTTGGGATCGAGGTTGGCCTGAGCCAGGAACTGCGCCGCTTCGCCGTCGCAGGTCATGTGGTCCGCGTCGGCGAAGAGCTTGGCGGAGAGAGGGCTCGAGCGGAGCTGGTCCAGGTGCACGACGGCCACGGATGCGGCATCGGCTGGAACCAGAGCGAGAAGGTCATCCCCTTTCTTCGCCGCCCGGACCGCCGGAGCGGCCAGGAGCGACGCGAGGAGCACGACCGGCAGAGCACGGAGGGTCCGGCGCGAGGGTGTCATCAGAAATCCTTTCTGGAAAAAATCCCGCAGGCGGCGACCAGGGCCGCCAGCGCGAAGAGGGCTGTGGAACCATAGACAGCCGCGAAATTGATCTGCGAGACAGCGGGCAGAACGCCTCGCCCGGCGACCAGAGCGACCGTCGAGCGGCCGAGCTCGGCGGTCTTGGGAAAGATCCAGTAGAGCCCATCGACCAGCCGGGCCGACCACTCCGAAGACATCGCCGCAGCAATCCTGCCGTGGGCGGCCAGGAGCACGGAGAAGAAGAAGAGCGCGTAGGTCGCCATCAGCGAGACCCCGGTCGAAGACGTTACGACGCCGACGAGGAACGCGAAGGCCAGCAGGGCGGCGGTGGTGAAGAGGATGGAGAGCCCGCCCAGGAAAAAGCGCGGGTGCGCCACCTTCGTCTTCCAGAGAATGATCAGGTAGAGCGAGCCCAGCAGATACGCCAGGTTCGCCGCGGCCAGGAGGAGTCCGCCGGAGTAGCGCGAGAGGAGCATCGGGATCCGGCCGACGGGCCGCGAGAGGTAGAGATCGATCGTGCCCTTCTCCTGCAGGCGCGGCACGAGATGCGCCGTGGCAAAGAGTGCCAGGAACGTGCCGACCACGTAGAGGAATCCGGAGAACCCGGACTCGAATCCGAGCACGAGCTTGTCGATCTCGATCGTGTGGCCGCCCATCTCCACCGACTGGCCGAATAGCTTGGCGCCCGCCAGCGCGCCGTTGACGACGTCGAGATTCACGGCGAGCGCGAAGAGGCCGATGAACAGGGTGGAGACCGCGAAGTACGCCACGAGCGTCCAGCGCGCCGCGGCCTCGCGGAAGACTTCTTCCCAGCTGGCCAGAATGGCTTTCATGACACGTCCTTGCTGGTTGCTCGGCCCGGGTCCTCGGATTGCGAAGCGCCTCCGACCAGCTCGACGAAGACGTCCTCCAGGCTCGAGCGCAGCGGGGAGAGCTCGGCGAGCATCGCGCCGCGCACCCGAACCCGGTCGACCAGCGCGTTGATCTGCTCCAGATCTTTCGCCGAGACGACGAGGTGACCATTGACGCGCTCGATCGCGGCGCCGGTTTCGGCAAAGGAGGCCAGGAGCCCGTCGTCGAGAGGATCGACCACCATGCGGTAACGGGAGACCTGGCGGGTCAGACTCTCGATCGAGCCCTGAGCCGCGACGCGGCCTCGAGAGAGCACGGCGACCCGGTCGCAGGTGCGCTCGATCTCCGAGAGCAAATGGGAATTCAAGAGAATCGCCGTGCCGCGCCCGGCCTCTTCCCGCAGGAGGTCCCGAATTTCCCTGCGCCCTACCGGATCGACTCCGTCGGTCGGCTCGTCTAAGAGCAGAATCTCCGGCGCGTGCACGAGAGCGGCGGCGAGGCCCAGCCGCTGGGTCATGCCCTTGGAGAACTTCTTGACCCGCACGTCGCTCCAGGACGTCAGGCGCACGCGCTCGAGAAGCTGCGGGATCCTCGCCGCGAGGGCGCCGGAGTCGACGCCGGACATGCGTCCGAAGATCGACAGCGTCTGGCGGGCGGTCAGGTACCCGGGGAACCGGTGGCCCTCGGGAAGGTAGCCGACGCGGCGGCGGCTCTCCGGGTCCGACACCTCGATGCCCCCCAGCCGGGCCTGTCCGGAGGTCGGATGCGTCAGGCCGAGGAGGATCTTGACGGTGGTCGTCTTTCCGGCGCCGTTGGGCCCGAGCAGACCGAAGATCTCGCCGGCTGCGATCTCCAGGTCGAGGCCGGCCAGCGCCTCGATCGGCCGCCGCCCGAGACGCGAGCCGTAAACCTTGCGCAGGCCGAGGGCCTGGATCGGGAATCCACCCATGCAGCATTAAACGGAAAAAAGGGGTGAAAGTTCCAGGTCGGATTACGGCGCCCCGCGTTTCGACTGGCGCGCACCTTGCGAGGGCGAACCGCGACGGCATGCGGAGAGCACGTCTGGCCGGGACCGCGGAAATCCTTGCGAAGCGATTGCGCTCGGCCGCGTCGCGGTTGGGGACCGCCGTCGCGCGGCGAGAGCGGCTCTGGCTCGGGCTCTGCCTGACCGCCGTTGGCCTTGTCCTCCTCAGCTTCCTGGCCATCCACGCCGCGCTGTCGCGGGGCCTGGTGCCCCGCTGGATCAACACCGATCCCGAGGAGTTCCTGCTGAGCTACGAATCGGCCTCGTCCTGGATCCCCGGTGTGATCCGTGTGCATGGCCTCACCCTGCGGGGCAGCGACCCGAGCATCCAGTGGTTCGCGCGGATGGAAGATGCGACGATCCAGATCTCGCTCGCCGACCTGCTCTTCCGGCGGTTCCACGCCACCCGCGTGCGCGCCCGCGGCCTCACGTTCCGACTCCGCGAGCGGGAGCAGGCAAGAGAGATTTCTCCGCCCCATGCCGCGCGGCTTCCCGACATTCCCGGCTTCGCGAATCCGCCGCGACAGACCGGGCAGCCGGCTCCCGTTCCGACGGGGGCCGAAAAGGGGCGGTTCTGGGCCGTCCTGGTCGAAGATCTGATCGCCGATCCGACGCCCGAAATCTGGATCGAGATCTACCGGTTTCGCGGGCACGCGCGGGTCGCGGGAAGCTTTCTCATTCACCCCCATGCCCGGGCCTGGGTGGGGCCCGCCACAGTGCAGCTTCTTCAAGGCGATATCACGCTGGCCCCCGATCAGCCGCTTCTCTCCCGCTGCAGCGGATCGATCTCCACGGTGATCTCCCCCTACGACCCTGAGCGCGTGCGCGGCGACGACGTCTGGCCTCTCATCGACGGGAATGCCCGCCTGGAGGGACGACTCTCGGATCTCCGTTTTTTCAATCATTTCCTGAGACGCACCACGGAGCCGCGTCTGGAAGGGGGCGAGGGAACCGCCACGATCGCCTTACGGTTCGTGCGCGGAATCGGAACTGGCCACGTCGATTTCGAGGAGCCGCAGCTGAAGGCTTCGTATGGCCAGGCGTCGCTGCGCGGACGGGCGGCCGGACGCTTCGAGATCCGGCGATGGGATCAGCAGCACGGCGATCTCGATTTCTCCGGAAGCCGGATCGCGCTGACCGAAGTGGCGACCGCGGGCGACGCTCACCCGTCCCGTGACTGGTGGGGAAGATTCGACTTCGACCGCGCCCGCCTGCGCGATGGGCTGGACGCTCGCCCACGCGTGACCTGCCGCGACGCGCGGCCGCTCTATACGCTCCTGCGCGCGCAATTGCCGGATTGGGCCGAGGGGATCCTCAGGCTCGACGGCCTCGAGGCCAGCGCCCGCGTGCGGCTGGCCCACGACCTCGTCGAAGTGCAGGAGCTCGAAGCCAACGGCGGCAAGTTCCATCTCGCCGGCCGCTACCGAGAGCGCGGCGACGTGCGGCAGGGTGCGTTCCTCGTCGAGCGTGGCGCGCTCGCGGTCGGCGTCGAGATCGCCGGCGGCGCCAGCCGCGTGCGGCTGTTCGGGGCGCGAAGCTGGTTCGCGCACGCGGCCGGCGATCGCTCACCGCCGGCCTCCGCGAGCGCGTCCGAGGCTGGCCTTCGGCGCGGCGGAGCCGCGAGCGACGCGATACGGTGACGCGCGCGCTAGCGAGCCACCTCGACGACAACCGCCGTTCCGTACGCCAGGACTTCGGCCACGCCCTGGGCGATCTCGGTCGTGTCATAGCGCATGCCGACGACCGCGTTGCCGCCGGCATCCCGGGCATGCTGCGACATCAGCTGAAAGGCTTCCTCCCGGGCGTGCTCGCAGAGCTGCGTCCAGAGCGTGATGTTGCCGCCGAAGAGGCTCTGGAGTCCGGCGCCGATCGTGCCGACAATGGAACGCGAACGCACGGTGATCCCCCGCACGATCCCCAGATTACGGGTGATCCTGTAGCCCGGAAGCTCATTGGCCGACGTGATGAAGTTGTTGGGAATAAAGGGAATCTCCTTTCATTCGCTCCCGATTTCCTGGTGCTTCGCCTCACGCCTTCCGCCTAACGTCCCGTCTAGGCCGTAATCATCTTTCGCG
>DATFTF010000349.1:0-6370 GCA_035262245.1 Thermoanaerobaculia bacterium | reverse complement strand
TGCAGTCGGTGCTAAAGCCCATGGGGTTATTGAATCATTGATTGATTGGTTCATTGACGAAAGGGCCAATTGGGGCGGAAATGGCTCGCCGCGCCCCAATCAACCGAGGAATCAATGAATCAATTGAATCAATTCCCCAGGATCCCCTGATTCGGATACCTCTCCGCTCCGTCGGGAAACACGGTCACCACCGTCCGGCCCGGCCCGAGCCGTTCGGCGATCTTTCGGGCCGCCGCCGCGGCGACGCCCGAAGAGCCTCCCGCCAGGAGCCCTTCCTCCCGCGCCAGCGTGCGGCAGGTTTCAAACGCCGTGGCGTCGTCGATCGTCACGACCTCATCCACGAGGCTGCGATCGAGGATCTCGGGGAAGAAGGAGAGCCCGATCCCTTCCACCGCGTGAGGACCCTGCGGTCCGCCTCCCAGGATCGAGCCCTGCGGTTCGGCGGCGGCCCGGTGGAGTCTCGGAATCCGTTCGGTGAGGAATCGAGCCACGCCGGTGAACGTGCCGGTCGTTCCCACCCCGGCCACGAAGGCGTCGATCGCCGTGCCGAGCTCGGCGTAGATCTCCGGTCCGGTCGTCGTGTAATGGGCCTGGACATTGACGGGATTGGAGAACTGGTTGGGAAGGTAGGAGCCGCGGATTTCGCGAGCGATTTGCTGGGCGCGCTCGATCGCCCCGCACATGCGCAGCTCCGCCGGCGTCCGCACGACCTGCGCGCCGAAGGCCTCCATGAGCCGGGCCTTGACCTGGCCATAGCCGGCCGGCATGACGATCACACACCGATAACCGCGGATGGCCGCCAGCATCGCCAGCGCGACGCCGGTGTTGCCGGACGTCGGCTCGACGATGGTTCCGCCGGGCAGGAGGAGTCCCCGGCGCTCGGCGTCTTCGATCATGGCCAGAGCGATGCGGTCCTTGACGCTTCCGCCGGGATTGAACCATTCGAGCTTGGCGAAGATACGCGCCGATCCGCGGGAATACCGGGCGAGCTCGACCAGAGGCGTGTGGCCGATGGCGCCGGCCAGCTGTTGCGGCGAAGAGACGGCGGTGCTCGAGGACATCGAGGTTATCCGCACCGAAGATAGCAAAAAAAAAGCCCCGGCCAGGCCGGGGCTCGAACATCCGTCGAACGAAGTCTCAGTAAGCCTGCTGGGCACGCCGCGCCGAGTAGCACTCGCGGCAGTAGACCGGCTTCCCATTGGTGGGATTGAAAGGCACCTGAGTCTGTTTCCCGCAGCCGTCGCAGGTGACGTCGTAGAAGGTCCGCTCGCGGCCTTCGCCCGACGCGGCCTTGCGCTTGTCGCGGCAGGGCTTGCAGCGCTTGGGCTCGTTGGTGAAACCCTTGCGCGCGTAGAACTCCTGATCATCTGCCGAGAACAGGAAAGTGCCGCCACAGTCGACGCAAGTCAGATTCTTGTCCGTGTATTGCTGCATCATGAAAGTTACCGATCTCCTGGGTCTCTACCCTTCCGGGATCTTCTCGGTCCCGTTTTCGAAAAAAAGTTGAAACTCGAACTGGCGAATCGCCACGCGGCGACCGCCTCCGCAGGTTCTCTCTAGGACCAACCCCCTTTCGAGCGCGCGTACGCGTTCCCGCAAAGGCGTACGGATGGGGGGAGGACAAACATAAGGCAATTCGCTTGGTGCGGGATTTTGTAAAAGCTGCGAAAAGCTAGCACGTGCTTTCCGCGGCGGCAAGAGAATAATTTACGCGGCCGCGGCGTCCTGCCCGTTCCGCCGGGGCAAAGGACTAAGGACAAAGGACTAAGGAGAGGTCCGTCCCACCACGCCCTCGACCGGCGAGGAGGCCGTGGCATAGCGCTTCCTGGGAATTCGCCCCGCCAGATAGGCATCGCGTCCCGCCCGAACAGCGTCGCGCATCGCCCGGGCCATGCGCACGGGATCCTTCGCCCCGGCGATTCCGGTGTTCATCAGCACGCCCGCCGCACCGAGCTCCATCGCGACGCAGGCGTCCGAGGCGGTGCCCACGCCCGCGTCGACGATGACCGGGACCTTGGCCCGCTCCAGGATGATCGCGATGTTGTTTGGATTCTGGATTCCCAGGCCCGATCCGATGGGAGCTCCGAGCGGCATCACGGCGGCCGCGCCGGCGTCCTCGAGCTTGCGCGCCACGATCGGATCATCAGAGGTGTAGGGGAAGACGATGAAACCCTCGGCGACGAGCGTCCGGGTGGCCGCAAGAAGCTCGCCGTTATCCGGCCAGAGGGTCTGTTCATCGCCCAGCACCTCGAGCTTGACCCAGTTGGAGAGCCCGACCTCGCGGCCGAGCCGCGCGGCCCGCACCGCCTCGTCGGCCGTATAGCAGCCGGCGGTGTTGGGCAGGAGAGTCATTCCTCGGGGGATGTAGTCCAGAAGCGACTCCTTGGAGCGGTCGGTCAGGTTCACCCGGCGGACGGCGACGGTAACTATCTGTGCGCCCGAGGCTTCCAGCGCCTGTTTCATCAGGGGAAACGTCGCGTACTTGCCGGTCCCAACGATCAATCGGGACGTGAACGTCCGGCCGCCGAACTCGAACGGATCCCTTTCCGTCGAGGTGATTGGCAGGGTTTCGGTCATGCTGCTCATGGCGTCTTTGGCTCCAGTCTCGATCGGGTCATCGGACCATCGGGTCATCGGGTGATGTTTCCTTGTCGAGCCGCAATCACCCGATCATCAGATGACCCGATCACCCGATTCTTCCCGATTCTCTCACTCTTCCAGCAGCAAGACGTTGTCGATGAGACGCGTCTTCCCCACGCGGACGGCGGCGGTGAGCGCATTGCCTCGTTCGATCCTCTCGCTGTGCCGCATGGTCGTCGGATCGACGATCTCGACATAATCGACCCGCAGTCCCGCCCTTTCCAGATCAGTCCGGCACCCATTTTCCATCACGGCCGAATCGCGCTCGCCCCTCGACGCGCGACGTTGCGCTTCGAAGAGGGCGCGGGGAAGGGCGGCGGCCCTGAGGCGCTCCTCGGGGGAGAGGTAGGCGTTTCGCGAGGAGAGGGCCAGGCCGTCCGCGTCTCGGATGATCTCGCCAACCACGATGCGCACGGGGATGTCGAGGTCCCGGACCATCCGGGAAACCACGGCGACCTGTTGAAGGTCTTTGCGGCCGAAATAGGCCGCGTCGGGATCGACCTGCTGGAAAAGCTTGGCGACCACGGTGGCCACCCCGCGGAAGTGTCTGGGCCGGACCGCTCCCTCGCCTCCTTCCGAGACGCCTCCGACCTCGATGGAGGTGGAAAAGGCGGGCGGATACATCTGCTCGGCGTCGGGAAGGTACAGGATGTCCGCGCCGGCCTCGGCCAGAAGGCGCGCGTCCTTCTCCGGGCTGCGCGGATAACGCTGGAAGTCTTCCCCCGCCGCAAACTGCAGCGGGTTGACGAAAATCGAGACGACGATCACGCTGCACTCGGCGCGGGCGCGGCGGACCAGCGAGACGTGCCCCTCGTGAAGAGCCCCCATGGTGGGCACGAAGCCGACGGACCGGCCTTCGCGGCGGCTCTGGCGCACGAGCTCCTTGAGCCGCCCGACGCCGGTGACCTCTTCCAAGCGTCTCCGTCAGTAGACGCGGCGAAGGGCGGATTCCCGTCCGCCGGAGAAGGACTCCTCCTCGCTCGGGAAGGCGCCGCTCTTGACGTCGCGGGTGAACGCGCGCGCGGCCTCGGAGATCGCGGCGCCAACCTCGGCGTAACGCCGCACGAACTTCGGCCGCAGGTCCCGCGTCAAGCCGACGACGTCGTGGAAGACCAGGACCTGCCCGTCGCAGCCGGCGCCCGCGCCGATGCCGATGGTGGGGACCGCGATCGCGGCGGTGATCTCCCGTGCCAGCCCCTCCGGAACGCACTCGAGCACCACGGAGAAGCAGCCCGCCTCGGCCAGCGCGCGCGCGTCGTCGGCGATCTCGCGGGCCGACTGCGCCTGCCGACCCTGGACTTTGAAGCCGCCGAGCTTGTGAACCGACTGCGGCGTCAGCCCGACATGCCCCATCACGGGAATGTCCGCGGCCAGGATGGCCTCAACCGCCGGCAGTATGCGCCGCCCCCCCTCGACCTTGACCGCTCCGCAGCCCGCTTCTGCCAGGAATCTGCCCGCGTTCTCGACGGCGTGAGCGGCGTTCGTCTGGTAGGAGAGAAACGGCATGTCGCCGACGACGAGGGCGCGCCGGGTCGACGAGGACACCGCGCGCGCGTGGCGCAGCATCGAGTCCATCGTCGCGGAGAGCGTGTTGGACCGGCCATAGACGGCCATCTCGATGGAGTCCCCGACTAGGAGGACGTCCAGGCCGGCCTCGTCCAGGAGCGCCCCGGACGGCGCATCGTAGGCGGTCATCATCGCGATTTTTTCGCGGCCCTTGGCCGCGAGGAGAGCGGGGACGGTGACGGGAGACGTCTCCGAGAGAGTGGCCATACAACGCTCCTTTCCTTCCGGTCGACTTCTCCGAATCGGAGATCGCCGCCGGACAGGGCGCAACGAAATTATAGCTCTCAGCTATTAGCTTTCAGCTATCAGCTTGGGAGAGGGCTACGTCTGGCTGAAAGCTGAGAGCTGAAGGCTGAGAGCTAGACATGCCCGGCAGGCACGTAGTACTGCACTCCCCGGCGCGTGCGCTGGATCTGCGTTACCAGATCGTCGAAGTCGGCGGACCGATTGACGAAGTCGATCTCGTTGGTGTCGACGACCAGGAGCGGCGTCTCCTCGTAGTGGTAGAAGTAATAGTTGTAGGCCTCGATCAGCTGGGCCAGATATTCGGGCGTGATGCCTTTGTCGATCGGAAGCGCCCGGCGCTTGATGCGCTTCAAACATGTCTCGAGCGAAGCCTGGAGGTAGATCACCAGGTCGGGCCGAGGGACGGAGTCGGAGAGGAGAGAGTAGAGCCGGTCGTAGATCAGCAGCTCCGAATCATCCAGATTCAGGCAGGCGAAGATCTTGTCCTTGGGAAAGTGGTAGTTGGCCACCACCAGATTGGTGAAGAGATCGATCTGGGCGATCTCCCGCTGCTGCTGGTAGCGGGAGAGAAGGAAAAAGAGCTGGGTCTGGAACGCCGAGCCCGGTTTCTTCTTGTAGAAGTCTCCGAGAAACGGATTATCGACGTCCTCCAGGATCTTGGTTCCATGGAAGCGCCGGGCCAGAAGGTCGACCAGGGCCGTCCTTCCCACGCCGATGGGACCGTCGATGGCCACGTGGCGGAGCTTGACGTCCCCTTCCGACGGAATGGCCATCGGCGGGAATTCTAACGCGTGAGGCGAGGCGCGGAAGGCGAGAGGCGAAAGGCGTGAGGCGATGCGTCCTGGGGCGCTTGGAATCTTGCGGAGCTATCGCAACAGGACGTCGGCGATGCCGAAGGCGGCCAGCGTCACCGAAACGAATCCATTGGCGGTGAAGAACGCGGTGTTGACTCGAGACAGGTCTCCCGGCCGCACGATGGCGTGCTGGTAGATGAGGGCCAGCGCCGTGGCCGCGATACCGGCGGCGAAGAGAACACCTCCTCCCGAGAGTCGCCAGACGGCGATGAGGAGCGGAAGCATTGCGGCGTGGAGCAAGGCGGAAATCTGGAGCGCCCGGCGTGCTCCCCACCGCGCCGGGATCGAGAAGAGTCCCACCCGCCTGTCGTGCTCCTCGTCCTGAAGCGCGTAGAGCAGATCGAATCCTGCCGTCCACAGGAGGACCGCCAGACCCAGCAGGACAGGCACCCAATCGAGGCGTCCAAGGACGGCAATCCAGGCTCCCACCGGCGCAATCCCCAGACAAAGACCGAGCACGGCGTGGGAAAGCCAGGTGAAGCGCTTGGTGTAGGCGTAGAAGAAGAGCAGAGCGAGGACGACGGGAGAAAGAATGAGCGTCAGCCGGTTCAGGCTCGCCGCGGCGGCGAGGAAGAGGAGCGAAGAAGCCGCCAGGAAGATGCGCACGTAGGTGGTCGAGAGAACGCCGGCCGGAAGCGCCCGGCTTGCCGTCCTGGGATTCGCCGCGTCGATGTGACGGTCGGCCAGGCGGTTGTGCGCCATCGCGGCGCTGCGCGCGCCCACCATGGCCAGCAGAATCTTGATCAGAGTGCCGGCCGGCGGAAGGCCGTCCGCCGCGAGGACGGCGGCGAGGAGCGCGAAGGGGAGAGCGAAGAGAGTGTGAGAAAAGCGGATCATCTCGAGCGTCGCGACCAACGAATGTCCCGGACCGCGCCGGGCGGCGGCCTCGGGCGCCGGCGAGGCCGAGGGAACGGAGCCCGGGGTCATCCGGCGGTTCTCCGCGATTTTCCGCGTCCCTGCCGCGCGTTTTTCCGGCCGCCCGTCCAGCGAAAGTCTTCTCCCGGCACGGTCAGGCCGAGCCACCGCGCCGCGCGGACGCAGAAGGCGTCGAGAAAACGGTCCGG
>DATFTF010000348.1:0-3060 GCA_035262245.1 Thermoanaerobaculia bacterium | reverse complement strand
CGACGGCACCTTGTGGATCGGGACCGGCGAGGGTCTGGTTCGCGAGCGGGACGGGAAGTTCGAAGCCTGGCCCAAGGACCATCCTCTGGGAAGCGCGTTCATCCCGCAGCTTCTGGAGAGCCGGGACGGCGCCTTGTGGATCGCCTCGAACAAGGGTCTGACGCGCATCGACGGGAAGGGCACGCGCGTCTTCAGCGAGCGGGATGGGTGGCGGTCGGGCGCCGTCTCGGCTGTGGCCCAGGACACCCGCGGGCGCATCTGGGTCGGCTCCCGGCGCGCGCTGGCGTTGTTCGAGAACGGCCGCCTGCGCCCGCTCTCCGGCAAGGGAATGCCCGACGGAGTCACCGCTCTCCTGGCCGATCCGTCCGGAGGCATGTGGGCGGGCACCGCCCAGGGGCTCGTACACATTGATGACTCCGGTGTTCAGACCTGGGGCCCGGGAGAGGGACTGACCAACACGCACATTCAGGTCCTCTACCGTGACGCCGAAGGGGTTCTCTGGATCGGCACGACCGGCGGACTGTTTCGTTTCTGGCGCAACGCCTTCGAGTCTCTGACACGCGACAACGGAGGTCTCTCGAGCGAGGATGTGGGGTCCATCTTCGAGGACCGCGAGGGAAGCCTGTGGGTCGGCACCCGGGATGGGGGCTTGAACCGGTTGAAGGACGAACGCATCGCCAACTACAGCTCGCGTCAGGGCCTGCCGGACGACCGGGTCTGGACCGTCTTCGAGGACCGCGAACACAACATCTGGGCGGGAACGACCGACGGGAGCCTGTCGCGTCTGGCCCCCGGCGCGGCGAAGTTCGAATCGGTCGCCCACTTCGAGGCGCGCGTCCTGGCGCTGGCGCAGGATCCCTCCGGAGATCTGTGGGTGGGGACCCGCGGAGCCGGGCTCTTCCGGATGCACGGAACGAAGCTCCTCCACTTCACGGCTCGCGACGGCTTTCCGGCCATCGTCGTGTTCGCCCTCTGCGTAGACCGCGACGGCAGCGTGTGGATCGGATCAGGAGGGACCGGGCTCTATCACTACCGCGACGGGAAAATCACTCAGTACACCTCGTATCGCGACGGGCTCGCCGCCGACGTGGTCTTCTCCCTCTATCAGGATCGGGAGGGCACCCTGTGGATCGGAACCTTCGGAGGCGGTCTCTCGCGGTTTCGCGACGGCAAGTTCACCACCCTGACCGCGCGGGACGGTCTGGCGCACAACAACGTGATGTCGATTCTCGAAGACGCCGGCGGGACGTTCTGGTTCGGCACGCGGGGAGGGCTGTCGCGCTTGAAGAACGGGACCTTCACCTCCTACCGGCAGGCGACCGGGCTCTTCCACGATGCCGTCCAGAGCGTGCTCGCCGACGACCGCGGCTATCTGTGGCTCACCAGCAACCGCGGGATCTTCCGGGTGCGCTCCGACGAGCTCGATGCGGCGGCGCGCGGAGGCGTTCCGATGCTCCATCCGGTCGGGTTCACGACGGCCAAGGGGATGCGCAGCGTCGAGTGCAACAACGGACAGCACGGAGGATTTCGCAGCCACGACGGCCGCTTCTGGTTCGCCACGGTGAAGGGGCTGGCCATGGCCGACCCCGGCCTCATCCGCCTGAATCCGGTTCCGCCCAAGGTGGTCATCGAAAGCGTGGTCTCCGGCCGCCAGACTCTGGCCGGCGTGACGGGCCTGACTCTGCCGCCGGCCCGGCGGGATCTGGAGCTCCACTACACGGCGCTTTCGTTTCGCAATCCGACGGCCCTGAGGTTTCGGTACCGGCTCGAGGGATTCGACCACGGCTGGATCGAGGCGGGGGGGCGCCGCGCCGCGTACTACACGAATCTGCCCGCGGGGCATTACCGCTTCCGGGTGCTGGCAGGCAACGAGGACGGCGTCTGGAGCGAAGAAGGGGCGGTCTCGGACCTGACGCTGGAGCGATCGTTGACGGAGTCTTCGTGGTTCCGCCTTCTCTGCGTGGCCGCCGCCGCGGTCCTGGCCTGGAGCGCGCATCGGCTGCGCTCCCGGCAACTGGCCGCGAGGGAGGCCCTGCGTGCCGCGGTCTTCGAAGCGAGGCTTTCCGCGCTTCAGTCCCAGCTCCAGCCCCATTTCCTGTTCAATGCCTTGAACTCGCTGCTTCCTCTGGTCGGCAGCGAGCCTGCCCGGGCCAAGAAGATGATCGTCCGGATCGGAGACCTTCTCCGCGCCAGCCTCCATTCCGAGACGGCTCCGATGGTGAGCCTGGAACGGGACCTGGCGCTGCTCGACGAGTACCTGGACATCGAGCGGATGCGTTTTCGGGATCGGATCCAGATCGAGATCGATGCCGACGCGGTATCCCGCGAGGCTCAGGTCCCCAGCTTCCTGTTGCAGCCGCTGGTGGAGAACGCGATCAAGCACGCCGCCGATCCGCGCACCGGCCGCGTGCGCATCCGGATCGGGGCGCGGGTCGAAGGCGATCTCCTGACTTTGACGGTCCTGGACGATGGCCCCGGGATGCCGCTCTCGGACGTGGGCCTCTCCAGCGGGATCGGACTGGCCAACATCCAGCGGCGGCTGGAGATGCTCTACCCGGGCAACCACGAGTTTAAGACTTCGAATCCTCCCGACGGAGGCTGCGAAGTTCTCATCCGGGTTCCGTTTGCCCGCGCCGAAGAGGAACCTGGACGGCAGGTGCGACTGCTCGGCTGAGCTCTCTTCAGTGGCCGCAGCGCACCGCCACGCGCGAGGTGATGACGCGGCTGCTGGGCGGATCCTCTCGGAGTCCCAGGGCGTGCAGCTCCTCGTGGATCAGGATGTTGGCGGCGGCCGAGGGATTGGCGTGAGCGAGCTGCGCGAACCGGTCCAGACACAGATGCACGGCGTGGCTGCCGGGATGGGTCCAGGCGAAGATCCCGGGCACGGCGCAGGATCCGCTCCAGCGTCCATCTGAGAAATGAATTCGGGTCAGGAAATCCGCGGCGCTCTGACCGGTCGCCGCAAGGTCGGCGACCAGCGGGCCCCCGCCGCCGTCCACGAAGTCGCCGAGGACATTCAAGCAGGAGGCCTGGAGCAGCTTGTTTCGGGCCTCGTCGACG
>DATFTF010000347.1:0-10012 GCA_035262245.1 Thermoanaerobaculia bacterium | reverse complement strand
TCCCGCCCGAGTCCCCAGGCGCGCCGGTCGATCGGTGACCAGCGGCTGTTGCGGAATGGCCTCCGAGCGCAGCGGCACCGAGAAGTCGGCTTCTTCATGGCGCAGCGGAAAATCGACCAGAGGCCGGTCTCCGACGTCGCTCAACGGGTGCGCGTCGTCCAGGCGGCTCAAGGGCGGCGGTTCAAATGCCGGACGTAGATCCGGCCCATCAGGTCCAGGTCTCCTTTGCGGTAGTGCTCGGCGAACTTCCGGTGGCGGAGGGCCTCCGTATCCGTTCCGTCCAGCGCCAGCGCCTCGTCGAAGGCCTGCATGGCTTTCTCGTAGAGCCCGTTCTGCAGCTCGGTGACTCCCTGATTGAAGTAGCAGCGCAGCAGATAGGAGCGGGCATCCTGGTTTTCGCGGTCCTCCTGGTAGATTCGCCAGAGGACCGGGATGGCCGTCTCGTACTCCGCTTCGTTGTAGAGCTTCACCGCCGGCGCGAGCGCGGCCACTTTGTCCGCGGCGAGGCCCAGGGCCTGTGCGAACGTGGGATCGTTGCGGAACGAGGGGGCCGCCAGGTTGAAGTTCTTCAGCGCCTCGATGTAGTGCTTCTCTGTCAGAGCCTTCTCGCCGGAGGCTCGCAGGCGCGCCGGATCGTTCGGCCCAGGCGTCGACGCGGGGAGAACGTCGATCGCCGGAGCGGTCGGCAAGGCGGCGACCGCCGGCGAGGGTCCCGAGGCCGCGGAAGTGCCGCTGCCGAGCTCGGCGAGCATCTTGCGCGCCGGCGCGTAGTCGGCGCTGCTTCGGGGAACGCGCAGCAGCTCCTGCCGCGCTTCGTCGGTTTTCCCCTCGTTGGCGAGCTCACGGGCTCGCGCGAGAGATCCCGCCGCGGCGCTGCCCGCGCCGGCGCTCGCCGGCGCCGGCTTCGGCGTCTTGAACACGAAGTATGCGCCGACGGCGCTGGCTACCAGGGCGATTCCGACGAGCGCCAGCACCCGGGGGGGAATGCTCAAACCCGATCGTCGGCCGGCGGCGGGAGGCGGCGCCTGCGCGCGAACGGCTGCGGCGGAAGACGGGGATCCCCCCGCCATGGGGGTGTCGGTGAAGTCTTGCTCGGCAGGCGCCTCCCCGCGGCCGCGGGCGAGCTCTTCCTCGATCCGATCGATGTAGAACCGCGCCGTCGGCTCGTTTTCGTCGACCGCCAGAACCTGCAGGAACAGCTCGCGGGCGCCCGAGTGGTCTCCGGCTTCGAATTTTTCGCGCCCCGCCTTCAGACACTCGCTGATCGTCCGATTCCCCTCGGCCATCTCCTGGCGCACCTTCTCGATGCGATTGACGGCTTCGGTGTTGTTGATGTCGATCAGGAAGATGCGGGACCAGATCTCGATGGCCTGCTGCCGATCGCCGCGCCGGGCGACCTCGTCCCCCTGGCGCAGGAGCGCTTCGATCTCCCGCTCGTTGTCCTTCGTGTCCTCTTCCTCCGGTGGTGCCGGCGGCGGGATCGAGGCCGCGGAGGGCAGAGGCGCCGGCGCGGGCCGGGCGGGGGTCTCGGGTTCGAGGTCCAGGCCTGCCGCAGCAGAGGCGCTCCAGAGATCGGCCGGCGAGCCAGGCGGCGGAGGGGGAGGCGGCGGGGCGACCCGCGCTCCGGGGTTCGTCGCGTCTCCATCGAACTTCGGCGGGGGCGGAGCAGCGGGAGGCATCGCCGGGGCCTCGAGCGACAGCGAGTCGAGCGAGAGCGAGTCCAGACCCGAGGGAGCGGGACCGCCCGGAGGCGGTGGAGTTCCGAGGTTCAGAGAGACGGTCGCCCCGTCGTCGAATCGGATCTCCGGCTCGCGGGTCTCGCTGCCTGCGAGGCTCAAGGGCGGCGGCTCGGGAGCGGACAGGTCGAAATTGATCTCGTCGGAGGATTCGATGGGAGCTCGTAGCGGCGGCCCGGCCGGCGCCGCGGGGGGCGGCGCTCCGCCGAGTTTGCGCGCGAGCAGCGCCACGGCCGGATGATCCGGATCCAGTCCCCGCATGCGGTCGAGCTCGCGGCGCGCATCGTCCTGCCGGTTGCTCTCCAGCGCGGCGAGCGCGCGCTGCCGCGAGGCGTCGAAGAGAGGCTGGGCCGCCTTCTTGCCAGCGGCCTTGTCCAGGATTTCCAGGGCATCGCGATTTCCAGGCAGAACCGCCAGGACCTGTTCGGCCGCGCCGATGGCCGCGTCGAAGTCGCGGGCATTGAAGCTCTCGACGGCGCGGACCAGGAGGCGGTCGGGGTCCACCGCCGCCACGCGCTCCTGCCGCGTCGGCGTCGCGGTGACGACGGCCTCGAGCTCGGCGACGTTGACGGCCGCCGAGGGGTTCTTGGCCTTGTCCATGAGCTTGCGGGCCGGAGCGAACCGGGGATCCATCTTCAGGATGAAATCGCAGCCGATCAAACAGTCGTCGGTCTTCCCCTGCTGGTAGAGATTCAGCGTGTGCCGGAAGGTGGAGAGGATCTTCTCGCGCACTTCCCTTGGCAGCGAAGGGTTGCCCGGATAGTTTTCGGGGGCCGTCGAGCTCATGGGGTTTCCGTTACTCCGTGTCGCAGGGCGTTCTGCGCCGACGGGACCCGCCTTGGGGCGCCGCTTTCCGAGGAGCCGCCGTTCCCGCGCAGCAGGGCAAATCCGCCGGACGCCCGTCCGGACGAAATGAGGTGGCTCACGATAGAGGGATTATAAACTGGCGCCTCGCATGAAGAGCGTCATCGAATGCGTGCCCAACATTTCCGAGGGCGCGGACGCGGGGCGGGTGGCCGAAATCGTGGAAGCGGTGCGATCCGCGTCCGGAGCCCGGCTGCTCGATGTCTCCTCCGACGCCTCCCACAACCGCAGCGTTCTGACCATGGTCGGAGACGCCGAGGGAATTCGCGCCGCGGTGGAGGCGCTCTTCGGGGCT
The DNA here is from genome assembly GCA_035262245.1 of Thermoanaerobaculia bacterium. Taxonomy (GTDB): domain Bacteria; phylum Acidobacteriota; class Thermoanaerobaculia; order UBA5066; family Gp7-AA6; genus DATFTF01. The sequence continues at coordinate 7,117 of DATFTF010000347.1, read as the reverse complement.
GCGGTGTCCCGCATCGATCTCACCCGGCACAAGGGGGAGCACCCTCGGATGGGCGCCGTGGACGTCGTGCCGCTCATCCCGATTCGCGGCGCGACGATGGAGCAGTGCATCGCCCTGTCCCGCGAGATCGGAGCCACGATCGGGCAGCGTTGGGGCATTCCGGTCTATCTCTACGAGGAATCCGCCTCGGCGGAAGGGCGCCGCAACCTGGCCGAGATTCGCAAGGGGGAGTTCGAAGGGTTCTTCCGAAAGATGCAGGACCCCGCCTGGAGGCCCGACTTCGGACCGCCGGCGCCCCACGCTACGGCCGGCGTGGTGGCCGTCGGCGCGCGCGCGCCGCTGATCGCCTACAACATCAACCTGGGAACCCGCGACCTGGCGGTCGCCGAACGCATCGCCAAGGCCATCCGGCACATCGGCGGCGGGTTCCGCTACGTCAAGGCCATGGGTGTCGAGCTAGCGGACCGCGGACAAGTCCAGGTTTCGATCAACATGACGAACTACAAGAAGACGCCGCTCCATCGCGTTTTCGAGTGCGTCCGGAGCGAGGCCGAGCGTTTCGGCGTTCCCATCGTCGCGTCGGAGATCGTCGGCCTCACGCCTGCCGACGCCCTCTTCGCCGCGGCAGAACACTATCTGAGGCTGGAGAGCCCGCCGGGAAATCAAGTCCTGGAAATGAAATTGATCGAGAGTGGCGAATGAGATTTGTGATTTGAGATTTGCGATTTGCGATTGAGGCGGAAACGACTTGACGAGCCGCAATCACAAATCACAAATCACCAATCGCAAATTCTGTCTTTTGCTCACTCTCTCTCTACCTCGATCCCGTAGCTCTTCAGCTTCCGATGGAGATTTGACCGCTCAATGGCCAGCGCCTCCGCGGTCCGCGTGACGTTGCCCCTGTGCCGCTTCAAGGCCGCCAGGATGTAGCGCCGCTCGAAATCGTCCCGGGCATCCTTCAGAGGAGCGTCCGCGGCGAGCGCGTCGTCGACCGGCGCCGGGAGCGGCAGATCCGCCGGTCCGATCTCCTCCCGGGGAGCGAGGATCAGAAGACGCTCGACCAGGTTCTTCAGCTCCCGCACGTTGCCCGGCCAGTCGTAAGCCTGGAGAGCGGCCAGGGCGGCGGGGGAGAGGCGCTTGGCCTTCATCCCGAAGCGGCGGGCCGCGGCCTGGAGGAAGTGTGAGGCCAGCGGCGGGATGTCCTCGGCCCGTTCGCGCAGGGCCGGCACCCGGATGGGAACCACCGCCAGCCGGAAGTAGAGGTCCTCGCGGAAGGTTCCCCGACGGATCTCCTCCGACAGGTCTTTGTTGGTCGCCGACAGGACGCGGGCGTCGGAGGAGAGCGGGCGGGTGCCGCCCACGCGGTTGAAGCGCCCCTCCTGGAGCGCGCGCAGCACCTTGGCCTGGGTCTTGGCGGACATGTCGCCGACTTCGTCGAGGAAGAGCGTCGCGCCGTCGGCCTCCTCGAACTTCCCGCGGCGGTCCTCGCTGGCCCCGGTGAACGAGCCCTTGGTGTGGCCGAAGAGCTCGGATTCGATCAACTCCTCGGGAATGGCCGCGCAGTTGACCTCGACCAGCGGAGAGTCCGCGCGGGCGGAGAGGCGGTGCAGCGCCCGGGCCACCAGCTCCTTGCCCGTCCCGTTCTCCCCGACGATGAGCACGCGGGCGTCGGTGGGCGCGACGCGCGCGATTTCCTCCTCCAGGCGCCGCATCGGAGGCGAGTCGCCCAGCAGCTCCGTCTCGGACTCGCTGCGGCCCCGGAAAGAGGCCACCTCGGCCAGCAGATCCCGTCTCTCGATGGCCTTCTGCGCCGTCAGGAGAACGCGCTCGAGCGACAGCGGCTTCTCCAGAAAATCGTAGGCCCCCAGCCGCACCGCGCGCACCGCCGTCTCGACGTTGGCATGACCGGAGATCATGATCACCGGGACCTCGGCCAGACGCTTCGGGGCTGATTCCAGGATCGCGAGGCCGTCGGTGTCCTTCAACCAGACGTCGAGAAAAACGAGATCGAACTTCTCCTCCTGAAAGCGCCGGAGACCCTCCTCGCCGGAGGCGACCGAGGCCACGGTGTAGCCCTCATCGGAGAGGATCTCCGAGAGTGTTTCCCGGACGGCCTTCTCGTCGTCGATGACGAGGACGGCTCGTTTCTTCACGCTGCCGGCAGCTCGATGATGAAGCGCGCGCCGCGAGGCCGGTTGTCTTCGACGCGGATCGTCCCGTTGTGGTCCGCAACGATTCGCGAAACGATGGCCAGGCCGAGTCCGGTGCCGCGCCCCTTGGTGGTGAAGTCGGGAAGAAAAAGCTTGTCACGGTCGCGGGGCGGAACGCCGCGGCCGGTGTCGGCGACCTCCAGGACGACCCCGCCCGTGCCGTCCTCGAGCCGGACCACGATCTCTCCCGCCGAGCCGCAGGCCTCCAGCGCGTTGTCGAGAAGATTGATGAGCGCCCGCTTGATCTGCTCCGGATCGAGCAGAACGATCTCGCGGGTCAGGTGCGACTCGACGCGCAGGGTGACTCCCTCGCGGGCTCCTTCGAAGAGCCGGACCGCGGAGCGCGCCAGAGCCGCCAGGTCGGTCGGCTCCGGACGCATCTCCGGAAGGCGGGCGAAGCGCGAGAACTCGTCCACCAGAGACTTCAAGAAGTCGACCTCCTCGACGATGACGCGCGTTCCGCGCTCAATCGCGTCGGACAGGCCCGGCTCCCCCGAGCGCAGGCGCTTGGCGATGCGTTCGGCGGAGAGTCGGATGGGAGTCAGAGGGTTCTTGATCTCGTGCGCCACGCGGCGGGCCACTTCGCTCCAGGCGGCGAGCTTCTGCTCCCGGGCCAGGTGCGTGGTGTCCTCGATGGCCAGCACCCAGCCTCCGCGCTCGGCCCGGGAGGCGGCCGCCAGCGGCCTCAGCGTGACTTCCAGCCGCCGCTCGCCGTCCTCCGACGGGACCTGGACTTCGCGCGGAGCGGAGGATCGCCCGCCTTCGCGGGCCTCGTCGACCAGAGCGGCGATGGGGGCGAGATCCGGCCGCGCCCGAAGCGCTGCGATCGAAACCTGGTCTGGAAGCGAGAGGAGATTCCGAGCCGCGGGATTGCAGACGATCACCGCGTCGTCGGCGTCCAGAGCGAGGACCCCGGTGGTCACCGACTTCAACACGGTCTCGACCAGACGGCGCTCCAGGTCCAGGCGCAGGTTGGAGGACTGCAAATCGGCATTGGAGCGCAGCAGCGCGTCGCGCGCCGACTGCAGCCCCGCCGCCATCCGATTGAAGGAGTCGACGAGGGCGCCGAGCTCGTCGGCCGCCGGTACATCGACGCGGGCCGACAGGTCTCCGTTCTGGAGGCGGCGGGTCGAGTCGGCCAGCGCGGCGATCGGTCCGGTGATGCGGCGAGCCAGCGTCAGGCCCGTCCAGATCGACGCGAAGAGAATGGCCAGCGTGATCAGCAGGAAGGTCGAAATGTTGGCGGCCTTGATGGCCGGCTTCTGCACCTCCAGCTTGCGGTACTCGCTCCAGGCCTCGGCGATGGCGGCCATGGCCCGCCCCTCCGCGGGTGGAATCCGGATGCCGGCGAACCAGACCTCCTCACCCACGCCGCGCGGAGCGCGATACCGGAGGGATCCGTCGGCCAGGACGTCGATCTTGGTCTCGCCGAGCTTCTCCGGCGGGAGTGGAGCGACGTCGGGGGCTCTCTCCGCCGAAAGAGCCACGCGCCGGCCGGCCCGATAGACCTCGACGGAATCGAGGCGGTGTTCCCGGCGAAACTGATCGAGCTCGGCCTGGCTCTCGGGACGCGTCGCGGACGCCACCAGGGCTTTCGCGTCGTCGAGCGCTTCGTCCATGATCCGCCGTTCCTGCAGATCCTGGAGCGACCGGGCCTTGTCGACGACTTCGCGAACCGGCGTCGAGAACCACCGGTCGATGGAGCGCTGCAGCAGGCCGGTGGCGGTGAAGAACAGGATCCCGATGGGGATCGCGGTCAGACCGATGTAGGTCACCAGCAGCCGCGTCTTGAACTGCGAACCGAGCTCCGCGCGGCGCCGTTCCAGCCAGGTCTTCAGGAGCGTGCGGCAGAGCACGAACAGCACCGCTGCGATGAGGGTGATGTTGAGATAGGAGAGGACGAAGAGAATCAGCCCGCGTGTGATCGACGCCGGATCGTCGGCGCGCCGCTCGAGCACCGACACCGCCGTCCAGACCAGGAGAACCACCGCCGCCAGGCCGATGATCAGCCGGTTGTCCTTGCGGCGTGTCTGAAGCTCGGTCAGGAGTCTCATCGGATGGGCGGCTTGATTTCGAAGCGGTTGGACTCTCTCCACGCGGTGCGGGAGTCGACGGGAATGATGGTGAAAAGATATCCGGAATCGAACGTGGCCCGCATGGTTATGTAGAGGTTGGTGCGCCAGTCGGTGAACGCCACCCGGAAGGCGAGCAGGTTGTCGTGCGAGACCAGGCGCTGCGTGACCTGGTGGAAGTCCTTGGTCGTGAAGCGCGCCAGCGGTTTGTTGTCCAGCGTTTCGACCACGACGTACTCGCGCGTCACCGGGTCGTAGGTCACGGCCACCCGGTAGACCCGGGAGTCCATCCGGTAGTCCCAAAACCAGTGCGCGTTGTGGCGGTAGAGGCGGATCTCATACCGGATGGTGGTTTCCAGTCCGGCCTGGATCTTGGTGGCGAGCTCCGGGTTCAAAGCCCCGTCGAGGTGGAAGCGCAGGAAGACATCCGGGCCCCTCGGTTCGGCGCGCAGGAGGTCGATGAGTGCCGGGCGGTGGGATTCCTGCGGCAGGGCGGCTCCCGCCGCGGCCCACGCGGCCACGAAAAGCGCGAGCCGGCGCAGCCCCTGTCGGCGCATACGCCACGAATTGTAACTGTCGCAACACGTCGCCTGCGCTGCGCGCGGGGCCTGCGCGCTTTCCGCGCACCGGCTCGCGGCTCGCCCGGATGCGGGCTCGACCGCGAGCCTGGCCCCGTGCTCGCTCCGGCTCCCCGCGGCGCGCGACGTCCTCCCTTGGTTACTGCGGGAGCTTCGCGCGCCGCGGACGGGGGCTGGACTCCGGTCGGGAGCCGGAGCGGAGTTCGTCGATCAGGCAGTCCGTCGAGGCCAAATCCGGCCGAGCGGACTGCCGGTGCGCCTAAAGGCGCAGATCGACGAACGCAGCGTGGGCGACGGGTTAGCGGCTGACGGCGCTCGTCACGGAGTCGTCGAGGTCGGCGGCGGGCTTTCCAAAGGCGGACGCGAGGGCCCGAGCGAACTCGATGTGAAGCGCGTGCCCCGCTTTGTGCGCGTGGATCTGGCCCTGGAGGGGACGGCCGAGCAGGGAGAGATCCCCCACCAGGTCGAGGATCTTGTGACGGACGAACTCGTCGCGGAAGCGCAGAGGCCCGGAGGCGATCCCCGAGTCGTCCAAGACGATCGCGTTGTGCAGGCTTCCGCCCCGCGCCAGGCCTCGGGCCCGGAGCGCCTCGACGTCCCGCGCGAAGCCGAACGTTCGGGCGGGGGCGATGCGCGTCGAGTACTCCTCCGGCCGGATCGCCACGGTTAAGGACTGGCGTCCGACGATGGGATGCGAGAAGTCGATCTCGTAGGAAATGGTCAAACCCGGTCCGTCGGGACTGTAGACGATGCTCCGGTCGCCGCGCGCGATCTGCACCGGCCGCTCCAGCGCCATGGGCTGGACCGGCGCGTCGAGCCGCTCGAATCCCGCGGCGTGGAACAGTCGCACGAAGGGGAGGGCCGAGCCGTCCAGGATCGGGATCTCGGGACCCTCGAGCTCGATGCGGCAATTGTCGAGACCCTCGCCTGCCGCCGCCGAGAGAACATGCTCGACCGTTCCGATCGAAACGCCGCCCGCGGCGAGCGTGGTGGCGAAGTCGAACGTGCTCGCCGACTCCAACCGGGCCGGGATCGGAGTCCCGGGATGATCGAGGCGGATGAAAACGATTCCGTGGTTGGCGGGCGCCGGCCGGAAATGCGCTCGCACGGGATGGCCGGAATGCAGGCCGACGCCCTCGATGGAGACACCGGTTCGGAGGGTTGTTTGAGCTCTCACGAGGCGTTCGTATCGCAGATGTGGTGCCAGAGGCATCACGGGTTGGGCAAATCCGTTAAATCCTTCTGCGCCAGTCTGTTGGGAAAAAGCAGATGTTCTCACCAGCCGCAAGCTACGGCGGCTTTCGTGTCGTTTTCGCGACGTCGGCGTGGCGTCTCCGACACAGGTTGCCGCGCTGGTTGGCCGTCGAATCCAGCCCGAGGCTGCCGGCCGCAGGCGCGGCGGCTCGATCGACCCGTTAGACTCCGACGCATGCCGCAAGTCAACCCCGAAAGCGCCGTGGCCGAAGCCCTTCGGGGTTCGCGCAACACGCTGGGGGCTTCGCGCGCGCGTTTCTATCTCATGACCGACACCGGCGACTACCGCCTGGCCGCGTCCTACGGTTTCGTCTCCCGTTTCGGTCCCGAGGAAGTGCTGACCTCCGGACATCCCTTAGTCGAGTGGGTCCAGCACCACCGGCGCCCGGCGTTCGTGAATTCGCCCGCGGAGGCGGGTCAACTGGGCGATGTGATGGAGCGGGATCACTACGCGCACTCGTTGACGGCGCCGGTCTACCAGGGTTCGCGAATGGTCGGCATCCTGGAGCTGCAGGACCGGCTGGGCGGAGCGCCGTTCGGCTGGGAGGACATCCGCCGCGTCGAGACCGCGGTGCAGCGGCTGGAAGCCATACTCGGCCGGTTCGATCCGCCGGTGGCGCAGCCCGATCCGCTGGCTCAGGAGGATCAGGAGGCGCTTTTTCTGGCCGATCGTCCGGCCAGCGCGACGCAGTTTCCCGCTCCTCCGGATTTGTTTTCTGCCGATGCGAAGGGAGCGGTCGGGCAGGCCGAGCGTCCCGCGCCGCAGGCGCCGCCCGCGCCGCCGGCGCCGCGGCGTGCAGCGCCTCCGGAGCCGGTCGGGGAGTCCGGTCCGGCCGCCGACTCCGCGCGTCAGGAGTCGCGGGTTCTCAAGGGTTTCTTCAACACTCTGCTGCTCAACTCCGAGCTCGACGCGGTCGTGTTTTCGTCATGGACCCGGGATCTCGCGGAGATCACGATCGCGGCGCGCGGGGACCTGGCTCCGCCGGCGATGGCCGCGCTCGTC
>DATFTF010000346.1:0-2549 GCA_035262245.1 Thermoanaerobaculia bacterium | reverse complement strand
ACTTTGATCTGCATGGGATAGCCGAGCCAGCCGAAGATATCGATGTTGTCCCAGCCTTCTCTGTTGTCGCCGCGCGGCGGATAGTAGTTGATGCGGACTTTGTGATGAATGTTCTTGTAGAGCTGGGGATAAAGCTCGGGTTGGAGGATGCGATCGAGCACGGAAAGCTTGGATTCTTCCTTGGTCTTGAACGATCCGGGATCGTCGAGAACCTCGCCGTCGCGATTGCCCAGGATGTTGGTCGAGAACCAGCCCTGGAGCCCGAGCATCCTGGCCTTCAGTCCCGGCGCGATGATCGTCTTCATCAGGGTCTGTCCGGTCTTGAAGTCCTTCCCGGCGATGGGGACCCCCTTCTCCTTCGCCAGCTCCGTCAGGGCCGGAATGTCCACGCAGAGGTTGGGCGCCCCGTTGCCGAAGGGGACGCCCGCAGTCAGCGCGGCATAGGCGTAGATCATGGAAGGAGAGATCTCCGGGGCGTTGCGCTCGAGCCCCCTCTCGAAGGCCGCCAGGCTCTGGTGGGTGGCGGAGGGCTGCAGGTAGACCTCCGTCGAGCCGCACCACAGCATCACTGCGCGGGAGACGTGCTCCTTGGAACGAAAATCTTCGATGTCCCGGACCAGGGCCTCGGCGAGATGCCGCTTGGTCGCCGCGCTCTTGACGTGCGGCCCATCGAGGCGCCGGACGTAGGCGCGATCAAAGACCGCCGGCCACGGCGTGATCGCTTCGAGCTCGCCGCGCACCTGCTCGAGCATCTCCGGCGGAACGACGCCGGCGCCGCGGGCGGCCTCGTAGGCGTTGTCGGGAAAGATGTCCCATCCTCCGAAAACCAGGTCCTGGGGATCGGCGAGCGGCACGAGCTCGCGGATCGGCACGAAGCGCGGGTGGGTGCGCTTGCCCAGACGCAGGCGCTGCATCTGCGTGAGCGAGCCGAAGGGCCGCGCCAGACCTTTGCGGATGAGATGCACTCCGGCGGCGAGCGTCGTGGAGACCGCGCCGATGCCGGGCAGGAGGACGCCCAGCTTGCCGCCGGCCGGAGCGATGTCCTTGGCCAGCTCGGGATAGAACGACGTTTGATCGCTCATGAGTAGCTCCTGTCCGCGCTCTCGAGCTTCAGCGCGGCTTGCCGCCCGGCGAGCGCGATTCCCAGGAGAACCAGGGAAAACGCGGGAGCTCCGACGGCCGCGGCGATGAGAAACCACCGCGCCTTGCCGAAGAACGAAAGAACGATCACCAAATAGATGAAGTCGCGTCGGGCCAGCGCATCAGCCATCCGCGCCAGACGCGTCCGCGCCGAGCGGGTGACGGAGACGAAGAGGGGACCTTCCCGCGGCCGCCGCATGGTCTGAAAGTACACGAATCCGGCGGAAAAGAGTGTCCCGGCGACGGCGGCGGCGCCCAGGACCAGCGGCAAAGGTCCGGAGACCGCGCGCCACCACCCCAGAGCGATGGCCCCGAAGACCGCGCAATGAACGACGTTGTCGCCCCAGAAATCCAGAACCCCGCCGAACCGGGATTCCTGGAACTTCAAGCGGGCGAGCTCTCCGTCGCATCCGTCCAGGATCGAGTGCGCGAGAAACAGGAGCGACCCGGTCACCTGCGTGGCCACGCGCTCGATCAGGAAGAACGACGCCCCCAGAAGTCCCACGCCGACGGAAAAGAGAGTCATGGCGTTGGGTGTGACCGAAGTCGAGGCCAGACGCCGGCTGATGGCAAGCGAGATCTTCCGCTCGAAGTGACGGGAAAGGAACCCCTCCTTCTCCTTGATCAGTCCGGAGAGGAGCCACTCCTCCGCGCCCGGCAGGTCCTCAGGGCCATGGATGTCGAACCGTCCGCCGGCCGGAGGTTCTTCCGTTCCTCCCTCCCGCAGGGCCTCGAGCCAGGATGGCCGGACCAGCGTGGCGGCTGGTAGACGCGCGGCTTCTCCGTTGCTTTCGGACCGGACCTCGCCCCGCGTTCCGGACAGGAGCGGCGTAAGATCGGCCCCTCTTACCGGCTCGACGAGAACCCGCTCGAACCCGGCTCGGCCGGCGGCGAGGACCTGGCGTCGCAGAAGGGGCAGGCCGAGGAGCATCGTCTCCGGACCGATACCCGAAGGCCAATCCGAGCCGATCACAATCGTCGCCGTCATCGCGGCGCTCCGGAGGCGCTGGATCCCGCGGCGGCCTCGACCGCGGAGCCGCGGCGGCTCGCCTCACGGGCCGAGGCGATCCAGCGCAGGCATCTTCGCGCTTCGCCGAGGCTGCGCCCGCGTTGCGGCGGTTCCCGGATCTCGGACAGGAACTCCGCGGCGGTCGCCCCGAACCAGTCGGGGTGGTGCGAGCCCTCGGAGAGCGCGCCGCCTGTGGTCTCGCTCGAGCGGACCTTCCCGTCCGGCTGGCGGACCTCGAGCCGCGCGCCGTCCAGAACGAGGGTGGCCGCGGACCCCTCCAGCCACAAGCGGTTGGCGCGCTCGTCGGCCGCCCAGGTCAAAAAAATCTCTGCGGTTGTCTCCGGAAAGTCGAGGCGAACCTCGGCGGTATCCTCGATTGCCCACTCGCGGTGCCGTCGCG
>DATFTF010000345.1:0-8039 GCA_035262245.1 Thermoanaerobaculia bacterium | reverse complement strand
AAGGTGTGCGAGGCGCCGAACGCGGGAAAGAGACTGGTCAGCAGCTGCTTGTTGACCGCGGCTCCATCCGCTTCGCCGATACGCGCGGACTGCCCGCGGACCCGGGCAAAAACCGGCTCGCCGGCCGTGCCGGCGACGTGCTTGTTGGTCAGCGCATAGTAGTTGCCGTCCCGGGTGACCAGACAGGCCACGGTGCCGAGCTCGGTCAGGCCCTGCCCGTGGCGCTCGCAGCGATAGCTGCCGCCGAGAAGCTCGCTGGCAAAACCGGCCTCCATGATCGGCGGCGGCAGGGACTCATCGGGAGTGCCCAGGACGACGCATGTGGGGATCTGCCGCCCGTCGGGAAGGTAGAGGCGCTTGGGAACGGCCTGATCGCCCAGGGCGCGGCTGCTTTCCCACTGCCGGACGAAAACCAGAACGCACGGCCAGGACCACGAGCGAAGGATCGAGTTGGTCAGCGTGCGTGGCTCGCTCGGACGCCCGAAGCCGTCGGGACGCGGCTCGTCGGGAGGGTGCGAGGCGTACCAGTCCCCTTCGTGAATCAGGTAGCGGCCCACCGCGGTGGCCACGACGTTCTCCAGGTGGGAGAGATGGACGTGATAGGCGTCGCGCGCGTCGAGCAGGTCGCGCAAGGAAAGAGACGCGAAGTCGCGCCGAGGAGGAAACGGAGGCGGCTCGCCCGGGGCGCGGGCCGGAACGATCTGCTCTTCGGGGACAGGGCGGTTGCGAATCGCGCGGGTTTTCGGAGCTCTCGGCGCCATGGTGTGCTCCTTTCGCGGGCGAAGCGGGAGGATGGACCCGGGACCGGAACTCTTCTTACTACATTCCCATCATCGGGGGTTCAGGACGGTGAAAATTTTGTTCGAGTCTCGCTCCGAAGACGATCGATTCGGGTTCGGCTTCGGCTGCCTCGCGAGATCGCGGCTCGCGAGCACCAATGCGAGCTCTCGGGGCAATCAATCAATGAATCAATATCCCGACCTGGCCGGCGAGAAAGCTCGGCAGATGGCCTCTAGCTCGCTCCCAGGAACAGCACGTGGACGTAAGTCCCGGTGCGCACGTTGTAGGCCAGGTAATAGCCGTCGTGGTCCGGATCCTCGTAGAGAACGATTTCGTCGGAGTTCCAGAGCCAGTCGCTGCAGAAATCGAAATCCACGGGGGTGACTTCGAAGAAGAACCCCGAGAAAAAGAAGCGGTGCGGGCCGCCGCCTTCCATGCGGAAAACGTGAGATGGACCAAACCCTCCGGCGAATCGGCCGTGCTCGAACGGATGTGTCTGGTGGAAGCGTTGATCGTCACGTCCGCCGTCGTGCCCCATCCAATGGTCCTGGGCGTCGACGTGAGGCGCGACGCGGCCCGTCTGGCCGCGGACCTCCGACGGCCGGGCATTTCGGGAAGGCGCGGCGGGAGACGGACCTCGAGCCGGGATGTGCCGCTCCACCTGAGGGTGCGGAGGGGGCGGAGGGACCTTCTCCCGCTCTCTTTCCTGCGCCGCGGCCGTCAAGGTCAGAATTCCGAGAAATCCAAGGCAACTGAAGAGTGTTCGCATCGGTTCCTCCTGGTCCCGATCTCTCTCGGGGCAAGGATCGTGCCGCTCTCTCAGAATCCTAAAGATGTTGTAAAATGCGCCGCCATTTTTCGACTCAAAAAAAGAGAGGGAGGGAAATCTTGAAGAGACTTGTGTCTTTCTCGGCGGCCGGCTGCGCCATCGCGGCGGCCCTTGCCATTGCGGTGCCCGCTCGGGCGGCGGACACGACCCAGGACGGAACCGCGGCGGCGGTCAAGCGCGGGCAGTATCTGGTCACGATCCTCGCCTGCAACGACTGTCATACTCCTTTCAAAATGGGACCCAAGGGTCCGGAGCCCGACATGACGCGCATGCTGTCGGGACATCCCGAGGCGATGAAGATGCCGAAGGCGCCGGCGGCCGCCGGTCCGTGGCTCTGGTACGGAGCCGCGACCAACACCGCTTATGCCGGACCCTGGGGCGTCTCCTACGCCGCGAACCTCACCCCCGATCAGAACACCGGTCTCGGCATCTGGACGGAGGACATGTTCGTCAAGGCCCTGCGCACCGGCAAGCACATGGCCACATCGCGCGAGATCCTGCCGCCGATGCCCTGGCCAAGCTACGGGAAGATGACGGACGCGGATCTCAAGTCGGTCTATGCGTACCTGAGGACCGTCAAGCCGATTACCAACCACGTCCCCGACCCGGAGATCGCGCCGATGCCTCCGGCGCCAGCAGCCAAGAAGTAGCTCGAGACTCGGAGTTCCGACTGGGGACGGGAGACTGAGGACTGGAGACTCAGGCGCCTCGGGTAACAATATATATATTGTTGCCGTCAGGTCCCCGAGTCTCCAGTCTCCAGTCACCAGTCCTCGTCGACAAGTCGAAAATCCTCCTCCGGGTGGACCTCGAGAAACGGTCCGTCCGTGTCGATGACCACGGCTCCGCCGAAGGCGAGCGAGTCAGCCTGGCCGATCAGCCGCGCGGCGCAGACAGCGTGCGCGGCGGTGTCCGGCTCGACCTCCAGACGCACGTAACGGGGCGTCGCGAGATCCGTCGCCGTCTGGCCGATGACAAAGGCGCCAAGCTCGACGTCGATGGTCCAGAAGCCGTCGGTCGAATGCTGCGCCGCGCGCACCGGACGGCCGGCGGCCTGCGCGGAGCAGCCGGTTTCCTTCCATCCGGAGATTCCGAGAAACTTGAAGGGCGTCGTCAGGAAGGCGACGGCCCGGTCAAACCACGACAGAGCGGGCTGAGGTTCTCGCGAGAGCAAGACCAGCGTCCCGGCGGCGTCGCAGGCAGGGGGAATTGCCAGCCGTTCGGGCCGGGTTCGCCGGATCGCTCGCCGCCAATAATGCCGCACGGTCAAAGCCGCCGCTCCTTACAGCCCCATATACTCTGCCTCGCCGGGAACCCCGAAAACGGATGCCTGAGTCGCAAGAGTCTCCTCCGCCCACACGCCACGCCCTCGAGCGTTACACGGCTCCGCCCGAATCGGTTCGTCAGGGGATCGCCCTCTGTCTCTCCGGAGGAGGCTATCGCGCTCTCCTCTTTCACCTTGGCGCCCTGACTCGCTTGAACGAGCTCGGCATCCTGGCGCGCCTGCGCACGATCTCGTCGGTGTCCGGAGGCAGCATCGCGTCGGCACGACTGGCCTCGGCCTCGTTCTTCCCGTTGCTCGGGCCGGTCGCGCCGTCCGACTGGGACCGCGAGGTCGCCGGGCCGCTGCGCGCCTTCGCCGCTCGCAACATCCGCACCCCGGCGATCCTTCAGCGGTTTCTTCCTTGGAACTGGTTCCGCACTTCGACCGGCGTCGAGGCGCTGGCGCGCGCTTGCCGGGGCGTCACCGGCCTGTCGCTTCCGCGCCTGCCGCAGGAGCCCAACTTCCTCTTCTCAGCCACGGACATGGCTTTCGGCGTGAACTGGATCTTCGAGCGCCGGCGCATGGGCGACTATCAGGCGGGTTACGCGCTGCCGCGGGACGGCGATCCTCTGGCCCGCGCCGTGGCCGCCTCTTCCTGCTTTCCGCCGATCTTCAACCCGCTGCCGATCCGGCTCGGTCCCAAGGACCTGACCGGCGGCAAGGCCCCCAAGGGGCCGGAGCGCGACCGCCTGATCCGGGGACTGCGGCTGACCGACGGAGGAAACTACGACAACCTCGGACTCGAGCCGGTCTGGAAGAGCCACGCGACGATCCTCTGCTCCGACGGAGGCGCGATCTTCGATTTCGAGCCCGACCGCGGCCTCTTCTGGCGGCTCAAGCGCCACCTGGCGATCATCGGCAACCAGGCGCTGGCTCTGCGCAAGCGCTGGCTGATCGGAGGATTCATCGACGGACAGTTCGAAGGAACTTACTGGGGAGTGGCCAGCGCCGTCGCGAGTTTCGAGGTGGAGGTTCAGCCCGCCTATTCCAAGGCGTTCGCCCAGGAGGTCATCGCCAACATCCGCACGGACTTCGACGCCTTCTCAGACTCCGAGATCGCCGTTCTCGAAAACCACGGCTACACGCTCGCTGAGGCGGCGATCCGAAGGCACCTGCCCCAGCTCCTCCCCTCGCCGGCTCCTCCTCTGGTTCTCCCCCGGCCCTGGATCGAGGAGGACCAGGCGCGGAACCAGCTCGCCCGCTCGGGCAGGAGGAAGCTCCTCGGGAGATTCAAAAGCTGACAGCTCATAGCTGACAGCTAACAGCCCGAATCTACTTCTTCAGCAGCTCGTCCAGTTCCTTCCGGACGTCGTCCATCTTCACTTCGTGATCGGGCTGCTTCCACAGGACCTTGCCTTCGCCAGACCGGATGACGAGCCCGTGGTTCTCGAAGCCGAGATCCCGGACGATCTTCTTGTTCTCCTCGGTCGTCGCGTCGAGGTTCTGGCCGTGAACCCTTCCCTTGTACTCCTGGTCCAACCCGCTCACGGCGGGCTTGATCTTGGCGCAGATGGGTCACCCCGGCAGGAAGTAGTAGGTGACCTCCAGCTTCTGTCCCTGGGCGGCAGTCGTCTTCGCGGGACCCGCGGCGACGGCAGCCGCGGCCAGGCACCCCAGAACGACGGCAATCCACTTGCGTCGAGAGATCATCCGGCCCTCCTCGTCGGACCGACTATACTTTGACCCTTCCGGATGCGACGGTCCTTCGCGATCATTCCTCTGCTGCTGGCCCTTCCCCTTCCCTCTCCGGGTCCGACGCGATCCGGCCCTTCGGCTCCTCTGCCCCCGGAGGCCAATGCTCAGTTGCAGCTGGGCATGCAGCTCGCTTCACACCAGCGCTTCGCGGACGCGGCGAGGGCCTATCAGGAAGCCAATCGTCTGGCCGGAGGCAAGTGTTTCTCCTGCCTGGAGGCTCTCGCGGCGGCGCACATCCGATTGAACGCTCTCGATGACGCCCTCGCCGACGGGCGTGAGGCGATGAGCGCCGCTGCCTCGCCGGCCGAGCGGGCGCGCGCCGACAACCAGATCGGGCTGGCCTACGCGACGCGGGCCCGGAAGGCCGACAGGACCTCGCCGGATCTCGCCTCCGCGGAGGAGGCGTTCCGCCGGGCGCTCGCGGCCGATCCGACTCTGAACGCTCCGCGCCTCCATCTTTCCAAGGTCCTCATCCGTCTGGGGCGCGACAAGGAAGCCGACACGATGCTCGACGCCTACCTCGAGCGGGAGGCGCCCGGGCTTTACGCGGAGCAGGCGCGCGCTCTCCGGAAAGATCACCGGCGCGCGACCGAGCTTCTTCTCCCCGACTTCAGGCTCGTGACTCTCGACGGGAAGACGATCACTCCGGAAAGCCTCCGAGGCAAAGTCGTGCTGCTCGACTTCTGGGCCACCTGGTGCGGCCCCTGCCGTGAGGCCCTTCCGGAGCTGAAGACGATTCAACAGAAATTCGGAAAGCAGCCTTTCCAGATCGTCGGCATCAGCGCCGACACCGACCGCAAGGCCCTCGAGGCGTTCGTCCGGAAGAACGCGATGAGCTGGCCGCAGTTTTTCGACGAAGGGCTGCGCGTGTCGCGGGACGCTTTCGGCGTCAGCACCTTTCCCAGCTACTTCGTGGTCGATCAAGCGGGGATCATCGTCTACTACACCCGCGGGTATTCGACGGCCACCGCGGGGAAGTTGACCTCCGAGATCGATCAGGCACTCAGGAAGGTCTCGGCGCGGGGATAGACCAACGCGACCGCCAACGCCGAGAGCGCACGAGAACGCCGGGAACGCCGGGAAGTGAATCCCGACGTCGAGAAGTCCCGATTTTCCCCTCGCGGCGCGACAATTTTCGCGAACTGGATTCGCGAAACGACTCGCGCGGCGCGAGCCGGAGCGGAGCTCTCGGGATCAGGCGGGCCGCCGAGGCCCCATCCGGCCGAGCGGACCGCCGGTGCGCCCACTAGGGCGCAGATCCCGAAGCGTAGCGAAGGCGAGGGTCCCGCGCGCGGATAGCGCCTATCGCGCCGCCGTCACCGCCGTCTGCTCCCGGGCCGCGGCATTGCGCTTGGCGAGCGTCGCCGCCCGCTCCTGCGCGCGCGGAGACATCTGGATCACTTGTTCGACGTTGGACCAGAAGGTCGGCGTGCCGAGCTCGCTGCGGATCTGCGGGATCAGGTGCGAGAGCCTGGCCCAGACGAAGACCATTTCGCCGCCCGAGTCGAGGAACAGGTCGAGGTTCAGGACGCCGCGCACGACGAACGACGCCGCCATCTCCCAGTAGGAGGTGACCATGCGGTAGTAGGCGTTCTCCGGCCCGCTCGAAGCGGAGACCGCCTTGACGTCCGCGATCGTCACGGGCAGGAACTTGCCGAACCAGGCCCGCGCCTCGCGCATCTTCTCGTCGCGGCGCAGCTCGTAGAGCTTCAGAATCAGTTGGGCGTCCTCGTAAGTCGGGACCGAGCGATCCATGCCTGCACCTCCCGTATCAGAGTACGTCTATCACGACGCCACACGCCTGTGCTAAGACTCGAGCCGGAGGTCGGTCGTGACGACGACGGTTGGGCTGGTGGGGTTCGGTCGGATCGGCAAGAACCTCTTCCGTCTCCTCTACAACCGCGAGGACATCCGCGTCGGGGCGATCGCCGACCTCGACGACCCCGCGGGGCTCGAATATCTTCTGCGTTTCGACACGGTCCTCGGGCGCTTTCCCGACGTGGTCTCGATCAAGGACGGCAACCTCTACGTCGTCGGGCGCCAGATCCCATTCTTGACCGGCCCGCGGGCCGACGATTTGAGCTGGAAGGATCTGGGGGTCGACATCGTCCTGGAGGCGACCGCTCGTTCGCGCGCGCGCAAGGACCTCGAGTGGCACCTGTCGGCCGGCGCCAAACGAGTGATCTCGCTGGCGCCGCCTGCGCCCGACGCGGCCGACGCCCCGGACCTCATGGTGGTGGCCGGTGTCAACGACGACAAACTCGAAGCGCGGCATCGCATCGTCTCCAACGCTTCCTCGACCGTGCACTGCGTGGCGCCGATCGTGAAGATCCTGCACGAGGCCTTCGGCATCGAGCGCGCGATCTTCACGACCGTCCACTCGTACACCGCGCACCACCGGCTGGCCGACGTGCCGGATGAAGACAAGCGCCTCGGGCGGGCCGCGGCGGAGAACATCATTCCGCAGACCTCGCGCTCGCCGCGCATGGTCATCGAGCTGATCCCGGAGATGAAGGGCAAGCTCTCCGGCTACGCCATGAACGTTCCGGTGCGCAACGGCTCAGCCGTGGATCTCGTCTGCTGGTTCGGCAGGAAGGTGACGTCCGTCGCCATCAACGAGGTCGTGCGGACGGCGGCGGCCTCCGAGCGCTGGAGGCGCATCATTCAGTTCGAGGATGCGCCTATCGTCTCGATGGATGTTGCGCTTTCGAGCTTCTCCAACATCTTCGACTCGCTGGCCACCATGGCGATCGGCGAGCGCCTGGGCAAGACGGTTTCCTGGTACGACTCCGGCTTCGGTTACGTCCACCGGGCGGTCGAGCTCGTCCAACGCTTCGCCGCTCTGGATTCGGCGTCCCGTTCGGCGCCGGGGAGTCCCTCATGATCCGCGTAGGCATCAATGGCTTCGGCCGCATCGGCCGCACCGTCTTTCGAATCCTGTCCGACCGCCCCGACGTCGAGGTCGTGTGTATCAACGATCTCTTCGACAACGACCAGCTCGCCTATCTTCTGAAGTACGACACCGTGATGCGCGTCTTCCCCAAAGAAGTCCGCGCCGAGGGCGACGCGATGTACGTGGGCGGCAAGAAGATCCTGATGACCGAGGAGCGGGATCCCGGGCGACTTCCCTGGGGCCGGCTGGGCGTCGACGTGGTGGTGGAGTCGACCGGCGCGCTGCGCTCGCGGGAGAAGATCGAGCCCCATCTGAAGGCGGGAGCCAAGCGCGTGATCCTGACCGTTCCGGCGAAGGACGAGATCGACGCCATGATCGTCATGGGCGTCAACGAAGGGACGTTGAAGCCCGAACACCGGCTCGTCTCCAACGCCTCCTGCACGACAAACTGCCTGGCGCCGATCGCCAAGGTCTTGGACGAGGCCTTCGGCATCGTCGAAGGCTTCATGACGACCGTC